>JAAEPI010000768.1 GCA_024232835.1 Cytophagales bacterium | reverse complement strand
TTGATCTATATAGCCACCAGAGTGTTTTTTGACGTTTTCAATTGCTCGGTCAGCATACTCAACGCCCAAAAAGTCACAAAGGAGGTTCACTGTTTTTTTAGAATCACCAACCAACTCATCAAAGTCAACAATGAAAACCTGCTCTTGAGGAAAAAATTTATAGATATTAGTTAATTGCTGGGCATACAAACACCTATCCATATAAGAATATACTCTATGTTGAGAATTTTTTTCATTACTAAGTCGTTCACCTTCTTTTTCAATAGCCTCCTCAAAACTCAAGTGTTCCTTGTTTTTTCTAATAAACATTTTCCACTGAGAGTAAGCCCTCTTAACAGGATCTCTAAGTGAAATTATGATTTTAATACTTGGATTATACTGGTGTATGCGCTCGATACACGGCTTCCAATACATATAAATGGGCGTTGCTTCACCTCTTTTGCCAGTAGTACAAAAATCAAAATTTCTATGATAAGACTCATAATTGTCAATTATAGGGAAGTTATGTTCCATATCAAAAAAGTGTAATTCTTTTTGTTTGGAGGTTTGAATTTGCGGCTGCAAAGACAAAATCTCTTTCAAATAAGTGGTTGCGGACTTTTGAGCACCACAAATAATAAAATCTAGTTTCATTGTTGAACGGTTTTGGGTTATATCCTCATGAAGTAGCATTTGTGAAAATAACAAATTAATCATGAAGATCACTTTTCAAGTAGAATCAACTTCAAAATAACTGACAGTCATACTCAATAGATCACAATTGCAGTTGATCCTAACGCAATCTTTGAAGAATCACCCTAATACTTTCCAAAGAGAAAACCCTTTCAAGTCAAAGTCAGCAGTTTCTTAACGACAGAGGAATTCATTTTATTTCCACTCCAAAGTTTCCAACAAATGAATAATGTCCTCCTGAAGATAATTAATCACAGGGCGCAGTGAGTCATTCTTGGTGGAGGTTTTAAAATAGAGTGCCCCACGTAGAAAGTTATTGGTACTGTCTGATACATGAAATTGAATTTGTGAAGGCACTTCACCTTGCAACAGGGAAATTGAAGCGAAATTACCATTGGGTAATTCCTTGATTACTTCTTCTATTGAATAAGCCTTTACATTGTGCTGCGAAGTAAGCTTGTAGGCATCATGATAATAGCCCTGAAGCAGCGAGTCTAGATTCCGAATGGGTTTGTACGTGACCTGAATGTCGGCATCCATCATGGGGTAATACAGATGCACCCAGTATCGCTCGGCAATCCATGAACTATCTCGTAGCAGCGTTACCTCATTCGAATACTCAAACGAGTAAGGCAGGGAGTCAGGCAATGTTTGGTACGAATGATCAGGCAATTCAATTCGGTTATAGCCTTTAGGTTTGGGGAGATAGTCGGGCGAACCATTGCAGTTCACAAGCAGAAATGAAAGAAAAAAAACCAATCCCTTACTCAGAGTCTTGGGTATTGAGCTTCGAGCTTTGAGCCTCGAGCTATTGTCTTCCAACATCCATCTTCCAACTTCTAACTTCATTCTTGTGAGATATAAACGCGCACTTTTTTAATACGTTTTTGATCCACCGCAACTATCGTAAACTCGTATCTTTCAAAACCAATTTTTTCGCCAGCATGAGGAAGTTTCTCATTGATCTCCAATATTAGACCACCCAGAGACTCGCTTTCACCTTTGATGGTTTCAAAATTCTGCGCATCCATTCCTGTTATCTTACAGAAATCGGTCAAAGACGTTCGGCCCTCAAAGATGTATGTTTGACTATCAATTTTAGTATGCTGTTCGTCATCTTCATTATCGAATTCATCGTTGATTTCACCTACGATTTCTTCAATCACATCCTCCATCGTTATGAGTCCTTCTGTGCCACCATACTCGTCCACGATAAGTGCCATGTGCACACGCTTTTCCTGAAAATCCTTTAGTAGGTCATCAATTTTCTTGCTTTCCGGAACAAAGAAGGGTGGTCGTAAAAGTCCACGCCAATCAAAATCATCTTCTTGCTCGATATGTGGTAGCAAGTCTTTCGTGTACAGCACTCCTTCAATTTTATCCAAGGTCTCGCTGAAGACAGGAATTCTGGAATAGCCGGTCTTGTTTATTTGATTCATTAGCTCATGAAAGTCGGTCTCCATATCAATAGCGGTGATGTCCATCCGAGTTTTCATCACTTGCTTCACAGTGAGGGTGCCAAAATTCACTACACCTTTTAGAATGTCTTTTTGATCCTCCGACACTTGATCCTCCGAAGCTATCTCAAGCGCTTGATTAATTTCATTCACTGATAAATTGTATCCTCTCTTTTGTATTTTTCTTTCTAAGCCACGTCCAGTGTGTAGTAGTAGCCATGAAAGAGGGGTCAATACCTTGTTGAAAAAATGGATAAAGTTGGCCGTCCTGCGAGCGAAACGTAGATTGTTTTGTGTTGCAAAGACTTTCGGTAAGATTTCACCAAAGAAAATAATTAGAGCAGTAATGGATAGAGTCAAAACTACAATCGTAGAACCCGTTGCTTTCCCCCCAACCACTTGCCAGGTGGCATAGGTGGAAATGGTCACAATGAAGATGTTGACGAGATTATTCAATATTAGGATGGTTGCCAGAAGTTTCCTCGGCTTTCCGATAAGCAGCGAAATTTTTCTATCGCCCTTTTTGTTAGATTCCTCACAGTCATCAATTTGCACATCAGTGAGCGAAAAAAAAGCAACTTCAGAACCAGAAACCAATCCTGAAATAATCAAAAGGAGAAATATGCCTACTCCGTTTATGATGTAGAAGGTTGTGGGTAAAGAAGAGAGAGTGCTAAGAAAAACCCAGAGGTACGGATCGTCTAATGCTTCCAAGCAATTGTGGTTTGGTTTTTAAAACGGAAGATCATCAATACTATTGTCTTCTTTAGGTGCTGGTGTTGGTTCTGTAGTTGCTGGTGTTGGTTCCGGAGTTGCTGGTGCAGAAGCCTCTATTGCTGGCTCACTCATTGGTTCGTTTGATTGCAAGGCTGCTCCTCCGGTATTTCCACCACCACTACCACCGAGCATAGTCATTTGCTGTACTCGGATCTTGGTGCGATATTTCTTATTTCCCTGATCATCTTGCCAGCTGTCTGTTTTGATTTTACCCTCCACATAGATGCTGTTGCCTTTTTTCAAGTATTGCTCGGCTATTTTTGCCAGACCTTCCCACATTTCCAGATCATGCCATTCGGTATTTTCGACCTGATTCCCTGTTCGATCTTTGTATCGTTCTGTAGTTGCCAGAGTTACGTTAGCCACGGCCACACCGCTTTCCAAATATCTTACTTCAGGATCCTTACCCAGATTTCCTATTAAAATAACCTTATTAACTCCTGCCATACTTTTCAATTCATTTGACCAAATGCCGTAGATAGTCTACGATGATTTTTGGCTTGGGCAAAGTTAGTATTTGTTTTATAGAAAACGCTTCGCAATCAAGGCTTCTTGCAATTAGATCGAATTCTTTAGAAGTAAGATTCGAGAAGTATAAAAAAAGGACATGAAGTTTTTGATGAGAAAGAAGGTGAACCACTGGCCCAGTAATGGTTGGGAGCCGTTTTTCTATTCTTATTTCAGTTGATTCAGCCAAAGGAAAATCATAAAGACCCTCCCAAATATCCTTACCCACCCTTTTCTTCATCAGTAAAGATCCATTACGCTCAACAACCATGTAGGTGATTTTCCGATCCGTCACTTTATTTTTTTTTGTCTTTACTGGGAAATTTAAAGGTGAACCATTCTTGAAAGTGTCGCAATACTCACGAAGCATACATTGATCGCAATCAGGTCGGGGCTTGCAGATGGTTGCCCCATGCTCCATAATTGCTTGATTAAATTCTCCTGGTTGATCTGGCGGAATGATTTCGTTCAAAACATCACTGAATATCTTCCTAGTAGAACTCTTGCTGATGTCATCAGTGATTCCAAAGAGCCGGGAAGCCACCCTGAAAACATTCCCGTCTACTACGGGTTTGGGCTGATTGAAACATATGGATGAAATTGCCGCGGCAGTATAAGGACCTATGCCCTTGAGCTTGATAAGCCCATTGTAGGTTTCCGGGAATTTCGCATGGAGTTCGCTCGCAACATGCTTGGCCGTGGCGTGAAGATTTCTTGCCCTGGAATAATATCCCAATCCCTGCCAGCTTGCAAGAACAGAATCTTCAGATGCTTCAGCGAGTGATCGAAGGGTTGGAAAGGACTTAATAAATCGCTCAAAGTAAGGGAGACCTTGATCGACTCGAGTTTGCTGCAGAATGATTTCAGAAATCCAAATAATGTACGGGTCTTTGGTTTTTCTCCAAGGAAGGTCGCGTTTAGCACCTGAGTACCAATGAATTAAACTTTTTGCTATCGGATGAGAATTAATCACGAATTGGTTTGGAATTAGTGCACACAAAACTAAATTTGGCGACCCAATTGACACTCACTTACTTAAAAGAAAACTTTCAGTGACCAAAGCAGACGTAATAAGCGAAATCTCAGACAAGACAGGAATCGATCGATCAGACGTACAAGCATCAGTAGAGGCATTTTTCAGTATTGTAAAATCAACCATGGCCGATGGAGAAAATATTTATGTACGAGGATTCGGAAGCTTCGTTAATAAAAGGCGAGCAAGAAAAGTGGCACGAAATATTTCAAAAAACACAGCCATAGTTATTGATGCTCATTACATCCCCAGCTTCAAGCCATCGAAAATTTTCATTGATAAAATTAAGGCCAGTAATAAGCTTAATTAATGAATAGGGCTCAAATAGCTCTTGTTGCAGGAGCCATTGTCCTAATCATATTGCTCTACAAGTTACCACGAGTCGTCATAGAAAATGACACCTTGGTCTCCCCTGAGGAAACGAATCATACCTTCACTATGCCTGAGGAAGTTATGCAGAAGGTTGAGCAGCTAAGATCAAGTTGGATAAGTGAAGAAAATGTAGAAAAAAAACTTACCTTTGCGGACTCTTTGGCGACCATGTATCTGGATTATCAGGTATTGGACAGTGGAGTTTGGTTCGTGGACTATATAAAATCCACCAATAGTGAGGGACGTGAGATGCGAATTGTGGACTTGTTATTCAGTGCATTTCAACGAACGTCAGATCAGGAGGAAGCCAGAGAATTGGGAGAAAGAGCGGGAATTGAGATACAATCACTACTTGCGAAATATCCCACAAGTAGTTCATTGAGAAATAAATTGGCCATGACTCTCGTGGTAACAGAAACTCCGATGCAGGGGATTCAAATGTTACGAGAATTGTTGGAGGAATATCCAAGTGATCAGGAAACGATCAGAAATTTGGGGATTCTTTCAATACAGTCGGGACAGTTTGACAGAGCAGAAGACAGGTTCAAGAGATTAGTAGAACTTGACTCATCAAATTTGGAAGCACAGTTTTATTTAGGGATGTCCCAAATAGAACAAGGTGATGAAAATGGGATGAGAATTATGGAGAGGCTTTCACAAAATAAAGTGAATCCTGCCATTAGAGCTTTGGCAGTAGAATATTTAAAAAATTAGGAAATTAAAACCTTTAAAAAGTAAATTATGCCTTGCGGTAAAAAAAGAAAGAGACACAAGATCTCAACACATAAAAGAAAGAAGCGATTGAGGAAAAATCGTCACAAAAAGAAATAATTAACATTTAAACACATTCAGACGTGAGTAACGAACTAGTAATTAATTCAACTCGCAACGGATGTCGGATAGCCTTACTTAAAGATAAAAGGCTGGTAGAATACCACGAGGATTCTGGTGGTGATTCATTTAATGTAGGAGATATATACCTTGGCACTGTAAAGAAAGTGGTACAGGGTTTGAATGCAGCATTTGTTGATCTCGGCTATGAGAAAGACGCCTTCCTACACTATCATGATCTAGGACCTCAAGTTCAATCATTGAATAAATTCACCAAAATGGTGCTCACACGTAAAAACGCGAGCTCAAAATTGGCGGGATTCAAGA
>JAAEPI010000767.1 GCA_024232835.1 Cytophagales bacterium | reverse complement strand
TCCTCGGTCAACTTTCGGTACTTTACGGTGGTCGTATAGCAGAAGAAATGATTCACGGTATGGGAGGTGTGACAACTGGCGCATCCAATGATATTGAGCGGGCTACCAAGATTGCACATAACATGGTGACCCACTGGGGATTTTCTGAACGTATGGGGCCATTAACATATGCAGAAGACGAAGGTGAAGTTTTCCTTGGTCGCTCTGTTACACAACATAAAAATGTTTCAGATACAACAGCAAAAGCAATTGATGAAGAAGTAAGAAGTATTATTGATTCGACGTATGTCAAAGCTGAAAAACTACTCAAAGATAATGAAGATATTCTAAATTCTATGGCAGCAGCATTGATGAAGTTTGAAACACTCGATAAAGGTCAAATTGATGATCTCATGAACAGAAAAGATGTCAGAAAGCCAGATAGTTGGGATGACACGGGTGATTCCGACGGAAATGCTTCAGGAAATATCAATGAAAACAAGGATGACAAATCATCAAAATCTGATAATTC
>JAAEPI010000766.1 GCA_024232835.1 Cytophagales bacterium | reverse complement strand
ACGATATGGAAAAGATTACATTAAAAAATTCCCTTGTAAGAGCCAGTTATGCCAATTCTGGTGATTCAAAGAAGCGTAAAATATATCTAGATATTTTAATAGAAGCTTATCCAAATGATAGAGGAAATGCCAAATACAAGGGAATGCCAAATAATGAGCAGTTGAAAGAGGAAATGCAAAAAGGGTACATTGTACCATCAGATGAAACCAATCTCCATTTTGATTTTCACAAATACTGAAATAATGAGATTTATTACTATTTCAACACTATCATTAATGATTTCGTGTGGATTTTTCCAAGAACGGAATGCGGACAAGAATGAAATCACAGTCAAGCGTTCTTACATTGAGGGTACCGATTTCATAACGGGAATTGATGGAGGAATTAGAATTTCAGAAATAAGTCTATTAGATTCAACTATTTCTGTTGAATCTGGGATTTTTAGTTCATTCGATTTATTAGAACATTCCGTCATTGAAGAATATATGCTTACTTCGGACGGAGCAATAAGCATTGGAACTAGCAAAATATATTTTAACAAACCAAATGAAGGCAGATCTTGGATATGGGTTGGCAATGGCCATATAGAAACCATCGATAAATTGAATCTCGACTCTTGGTATCTCATAAGGGGGCTAAGACCAAATTGGCAGTACTATGTTTACGTAGATAGTTTGGGTGAAACTCATACATTTTCACTGAACCCTCATAATTGGTAAAGGTTAATGACGGTAATGTATCCAAACGTCACCTCACTATAAAAAACCACTCTACAATATGAAAAATCAAAGACTTTCCCATCAAAACAAAGTACCTTCTGTACCAGAATCAATCAAGATCGTCTCTCAGAAAGCTTCTAATTGAAGAATCATCCACCTTCCCGAAAAATCGGGACAAGCTATGTATCCAATCGTCACTTTCCGATCTAAACAAACCCAAACCTGCGAGTGCAACAAGCTTGGAAACATTACTTACGGAAATGGTGCACATACCACGTACAAATATGACGAGAAGACGTTCCGACTCACCAAGCTTCGAACGACCAGAGACTTGGGTACCTCTGCGCTTCAGGATCTGAATTACATCTATGATCCGGCTGGGAATATTGTGGAGATGTTCCACGATACTACAGATCCGGATTTGCCTTACAGCGACACTGAGTATTTTAACAATGCGGCAGTAACTCCCGATACCAAGTACGAATACGACCCGCTATATCGCCTGACCCACGCCACTGGACGTCAAATGGTGAGCCTAAGCATGTCAACCAATGCTGATGCCGCTATTCAAACGACCATGCCTGACCCTACAGCATTAGAGCAGTACACTCAAAAGTACTTGTACGATGAACTTGGCAATATTCTGAGTATGCAGAACCTTGCCAATTCTGGTAACTGGACGCGACATTACCACTATGGGTTCAATACTGGTGGCACGGACAACAACTACCTGCTAGGTAATACCACCGATGACAACTACACTACACCGGACTTTACCTACGATGCACACGGCAATATGACCAGCATGCCACATTTAGCATCTATGAGTTGGGACTATGCGGATAGACTTCAAAGTGCTGACCTTGGTGGTGGTGGAGATGTGTATTATACGTATGATGCTGGCGGTGACAGAGTCAGGAAAGTCATAGAAAATGGCAATATTGTAGAAGAGCGGATTTACCTAGGTGATTACGAGGTGTACAGAAAAACTACAAACGGAACTTTGGATACCGAGCGTGAAACCCTTCATATTTCGGATGATAGTGGTAGAATAGCACTGGTAGATACCCTTACAGTGGATGCCCAAAACCCAATACCCAGCCCCCAAAACCTGATAAAATACCAACTCTCCAACCACTTGGGTACGGCCACCTTAGAACTGGATTCTAGTGCCTCTATCCTATCATATGAAGAGTACCATCCTTTTGGCTCCACTTCTTACCGATCTGGTAGCTCTGCTGCTGAGGTCTCCCTTAAGCGTTACAGATATGTAGGCAAGGAGCGTGATGATGAGACTGGACTGTATTACTATGGTGCTCGGTATTATGCGGCGTGGCTGGCGAGGTTTGTGTCTGTGGATCCTCTGAAGGATGATTATCCGTACTATACCTGCTATCAGTATGCGGGGAATAAGCCGATAACTTTTATTGATTTAGATGGTTGGAGAGTTGGTATT
>JAAEPI010000765.1 GCA_024232835.1 Cytophagales bacterium | reverse complement strand
GGTGGATATCTTTGATTCCCCTGATAGGGTTGTTCATACCAATTTTGCCGCTGGTTATTATCTTGCCATCTATTTCCTTGATAACCTCCCTGATTGGGTGCACTTCCCCACTGATTCTGACCGGTATTATTCCTCCAGTTTGGATTCTGATTATTATTTGCATTGTTATTCCAATTTTGTCTCTGATTGTTGAACCCCTGATTATTCCAGCCTCCCCTTCCGCCTCCATTATTATTTCCGTTATTGTTGAATCTGGGGCAATTTACTCTTCGGTGATTGTAAGATCCACATTCGTAACACTGTCCAGTAAATCTAAGAGGTGCGTTTCTATCACGTTGGGCATCAAAACTGCGTTCATCATCTTTATTCACCTGCAGATTCCTATTAACCTCTCCATTATTAGCAGATTTCGCGGGTTCGTTGGTTTTCTTAAGCTTGCTCTTTTGACTCTCCCGATAAGCATCCAAGATCCATTTCTCCGCTCCTTCTTTTGGTTCTTCATCTCGCTTGATGTGCCCCGTATTACTTCTAATCCAATCCGAGATTTCTGCTACCCCTTTTGTATCTTGCGCCGAGATGTGTCTTACTAACTCGCTCGGTAACGCTAATTTAATAGATGTTTTGATCCGATTGTCCCATCGTTTCTGTTCCTTAGGATAGGCTTGCTGGACTAACATTCTTATTTCTCTTACAAATTCCTCGATATTTTGATCAAAAATATTCCACTTGC
>JAAEPI010000764.1 GCA_024232835.1 Cytophagales bacterium | reverse complement strand
TTACACCGGTGGAATTTCAAAATTTTAACAGTTATAACCATTCAATTCAATGATAATGGGAGACTTGCTTTTGGTGGGGGGAGTTGAAGTTTTTTCAGGGGTCTGTTTTCCAAAATAATTGTCATCCCAGAAGTCTTCTTCTACTTCGTCGTCACATTCGTCATCTGACCCACTTTCATTTTGTGATGCAACTCCTACTTCATCCTGCAGATAGTCCAGTTGCTGATCATCATCAAACCCAAAACTGGTTTCACTCTCTGAGCTATCACTGCTGTCGATTTGTTGTGCGACTTCCACAGCACAGTCACTCTGTGCCATGGCCATGCATTGACTTGTACTTAACCTATCAAGACCCATTGTACACATTGCACAGCATATGTTTTGTACAGGTATTTCAGGGCTAAGGAACCCTTTTCACTACCACGAACAACCATGTAATACTTTTACCAATAATTACTTTATTGCTGGAACAACGAAAACGGAAATACATGTTGTGAAACAGACATGAAAAAAATCACTTCTTCAAATTTTCCACCCTCTCTATCAGAAACTCCTTCGTACGGTCATCAGCCCAACCATTATCATCCATAAGCTGGTCAACTCCCTGATTCACCGCTCCAATTTCATTTACTATGAAGAGAATGGCTTCGTCCGACAACTGCTGTGCTTCATCCCTTTCATCCCAGTCTTCCCCATGCTCCTCC
>JAAEPI010000763.1 GCA_024232835.1 Cytophagales bacterium | reverse complement strand
TTTATATTCACCTGTTGCAAACTCATTGCGTGCAAATGCCTCCGAAAGCGAAGTTTTCATTGCAGTAGGCGCTTCAAATAGCTCCTCAAGTAGCTCGCCATAACCTTGCTTTATCTCTAGGCCAATCTTTTCTACCAAGTCGTTGAAGGCCTTATTTCTAAGCTCGATAATTCCATTTTCCGCCATTAACACAGTGGCAGACTTTGCGTTTTCAAAAAGCATTCTGAAACGCTTTTCCAGAAATTCGATTTCTTCCCTAAGTTGACGCTCTTGAGTGAATTGCTCTTCGACTTTGTTTAACAGTTGATTGGTGTCCTGCACCAGCTCGCCTATTTCACTTCGGGAGTGATACTCCGGCATTTCAATTCTTTCTTTTGTGCCTGGAGTAATCTTATGCAGTGAACGACCCACGCGAAGCATAGGAGAGATTATGATGTAGTAGGTAATTATCAACGCAACAATGCCGACAACCACTGCTTCAACATACAATGAATAATTATTGTCAGTACTTATTTTTTTCGCCTGTTCAATAATGTGGGCAAAGTTAGGGTAAACATTGACCTCAGCCAAGGTGTCTTCAGGAATGAATGGGTGCCTCACCAAAAATACCCGAGGCTTGACGTCTTTGCTGATGGCATCGTTCACGTTGAATTGATAATACATTGCATCGCTTTTTATA
>JAAEPI010000762.1 GCA_024232835.1 Cytophagales bacterium | reverse complement strand
TGGATCCAAAACTTCTTTATTCAATTATTATGTGACTGACAGGAGCGACATTGTCCCAATTGGCACACAATTCGACGTTAGCGTCAATTCGTGGTTGGAATTGGACAACTTAGCGGACTGTCTTGGGTTGGATGCTTTTCGGCATGAAAACGACACCAGGCCTGGCCTTAAGAGCCTAGCATTAAGACTGGTGTTTCCCTGCTTCCATTCGATCATCGCATGAACTGGATGCTGGCCCCATATCCACTTCATATGCTCAAATATGCATGCATCGATTCTACGGCGACCATGGATATTTTCTGTTCCTTTCTTTTGCTGTTTTTCAATTGGGAGGTTTCACCTGCACTGTATGAGCAGGTTTTGGCGACGTACGTTGCAATATTCTGCCCAACCAGTTACACCTCATGCATACTTAAACATGGCGGCTCATTGCAGACGGATATCAAAATTCTTGAACGTGGATAACATTCCAAACTGCCCGTGGAGTCAATGTCATAGAAAATTCAAGGGATATGAGGCAACTGTATGGAAACGGTGCGGCAGGGTAACAAGGAAGCGAACCCACTTTGAAGAAAGTAAGCTGCTTTCCAAGTCTGTAGTTTCTTTTTTGCTTTGTTACATAACATTAGTCTTGGTTAGGTCAAGATCAAAAAGTGGAACGCATAGCGCAGCTCTGTGCTAATGCGTTAGTTGGGCTACCCAGTCGTCGGGAATCGACGCCAAATCATGTTTTGGATAAAATTGAAAAAATCGTGGCTACTGGCGATCGAGCAAGATGGATAGCTGGGAAATGCAATGCCAGTTCCACAATACGCCTCGAGTATTTAATCTTCAACCGCTATGGTGGATCCTTCCATGGTAAATCGTAGCTTAATCCATAGTATTGTTTTGTGTTTCAAATGTAGCAAACCACGCCGATAAATGAAGGACG
>JAAEPI010000761.1 GCA_024232835.1 Cytophagales bacterium | reverse complement strand
TGTCGTTCAACACCTCTGGTTTTGTGCAGATTTCTAGCACTGCCGGTACACAATGGGAAACTATTGAATTCCCCAATCCAGTGGTTATTGGTTCTGACGGATATGTGTTGATATATGTTTCCAATGAAACAAATGCAGCCAGTGTTATCGAGTTTGATAACTTAATGATTACACATAGAGAACCCCTTGCTGTAGTTCAGGCAGATGATTACTATCCTTTTGGGTTAACCTTTAACTCGTTTACAAGAAGCTACTCAGAACCTCAGAAATACAAATACAATGGATTTGAAGAGCAGGTGGAAACGGGATGGTATGACTACCTAGCTCGATACTATGATCCTGCAATTGGAAGATTTTTGCAAGTTGATCCTGCGGCTGACCTAATGAGAAGGCACTCGCCTTACAACTATGCCTTTGATAATCCGATTAGGTTTGTTGATCCAGATGGGATGGTCGCATTTGATGTCGTAATAAATGGGGATATGGCTGATGAGGCTACAGCTCAACTGAATGCATCTTCGGACTTAGAGATAACTAGAGACAGTGAGACAGGGAAGCTTTCCGCAACAGGAGAAGCGTCTAATAAGTCAGATAAAGCTCTTTTAGCTGCAATTAATGATGAAAATGTTACGGTTAATGTTAACGCTACCAGCAGTAACACAACTAATGTATCTGGCTCTGAAAAAGATCTCTTACTTGGTGCATTCGGAGGAAGTACGGTTAATGGAGATGGCACTGTCACAGCGGAAACTGCTGTAAATCCAAATCAAGCTGATGTTTATGCTGATGTCTACGGCACTGAAGCAGGAACAGTTGTTACACATGAAATTTTGGAATCATATTCAGGTGCTGTAGAGTCTCCTGGAACATCCAGTCCCACTTTTGCTGATGTTCAAAATAAAACTGATAATGGAAAAGCATATTTGAAAGCTCACAAAACGGCTTTGAAGCAAGACAACAGATTTGTTGAGCCAACATTATTGGGGATAATTCATCAGGAACAGGGATTTATTATCTCCAGCAAATGAGAACAATACCAGGACTTGCTAAACCTTTTCCTTTTGAAAAAGAATTGTTTAAGAAGAAGTAATAAAGTATGAGATCAACACTATTGATTGTTCTAATTCAGGTATTTGCATTTTCATGCAGTGGACAGGGAGATTACGAGCGTGTAAGAATTATGAAAATTGACTCCTCGGATAATTATTTTTTTATTCACGGGAAGTACAAGAAATCTGGTGAAAGGATTTTGATTGTATCAAAGAAATCAATGACAAATCAGAATTGTAATGAAGTTGAATTAAAGGAGACTTATTCCCTAGAACTTGTTCAGTTCTTGGACTCAGAAACTCTAGAAGATTTACCTGCAAAGCCCCCAGGAACGTTAAAACTTCGAGAAGATGGTTATATCATTTGGGATGGTGAATCATCTTTGCCATTACGGGCAAAAAATATTCAAGGACTATGCTTTCTTGAATAGCTGCTCCTGCTGGCGCGAGGTGTGCCGAGAAGTAAAGATCGGCGTTAATATAGATTAGTTCTTTACATGCTGTAATTGAGATGGAGGCAGACCCTCTGAATACGCCGTACAGGCGGAGTATTTAAACCACCCTGCGGTGCTGTAAAGGTAACGATACGGTATTGAGCGGACAGGGAAAAGGTATCCAAGAGGTATCAGGTAGGGATAAGAGAGATGAACGAAAGTGAACCATTGAAGACGTGTCGAGAAAGCGGTACTTGCTGTCAAAACCGAGACTCAGCTTGCGAGAGTCCGGGATGGGATATGACGGTCACCTGTTTACTGATCATATGGCAGTCGTCATTGAGATGGCATGACTCTTATTTAGGCTCAGTTATGGAACTCGGGAAGTCTTTCTATCATGCAGAAGCGAAAGATACAAGCAGGCAATACCTGTAAGGTCGAAAAGCGAAGGATAGAGAGATGGCGGATGAAGGCGTAGTAGCGATGAAGCACCTGTAATGGGCGTGGAGCAAAGGGCTTCAGTTATACAGTTTATAAACTTTAACAACTCAAAATGAGAAGGATTAAGGTGGAACAAACAAGATCATTATCCATTACCAAAAAGATGGTGATAGCGGCTTACAAGAAAGTAAAGTCCAATCAGGGGAGTGCAGGAGTGGATAGGGTAGACTTGGTAGCTTATCAAGAGGACTTGACCAACAACCTGTACAAACTATGGAACAGACTTTCATCGGGCAGCTATTTTCCAACTATGGTACGAGAGGTTTTGATACCAAAGTCAAATGGTAAGTATCGGAAATTAGGTATTCCGACAGTAGAAGATCGAATAGCTCAACAAGTAATAAAGAGCTATTTGGAGCCAAGACTGGAGGCCGTTTTTCATAAGCAATCGTATGGTTATCGGCCATCGAAGAGTGCCCATCAGGCAGTAGAAAGAGTACGAGAAAATGTGCGTCACTACGGTTGGGTAATCGACATGGACATCAAAAGTTTCTTTGATGAAGTAGCCCATGATTTGCTAATGAAAGCACTGGATTGCCATGTGGAAGAGAAGTGGATAAAGATGTATGTTAAAAGATGGCTTGAAGCATCAGTAAAAGATGCACAGGGTCAGATACATCCAAAGGATGGGAAAGGCACGCCACAAGGCGGGGTAATAAGCCCACTATTGGCGAACCTATTTTTGCATTATGTGCTGGACAAATGGCTGGAGAAGTATCATAAAAGTGTACCCTTTGTAAGGTATGCAGATGATGTTATTCTACATTGTGTTAGTGAGAATAAAGCAAATGAAGTACTATCAGCCATACGAGCAAGGTTGGCTGAATGCCATCTAGGCTTGAATGAGGATAAGACGAAGGTTGTCTATTGTCAGGATTATCGAAGAGAACCGAAACAATACTGCAAGCACTTTGATTTTCTGGGCTTTAGGTTTAAACCATGCTCAGTTAAATCGAAGAGAGGCGGTATGTTTTTAGGATTTGATTGTGCAATCAGTCCAGGGGCGAAAAAGCGAATTGCTACAAGATGGAAGGAGTTGAAATTTAGTCGGTGGACAACAGCCGATCTTCAACAAATAGCGAACGAAGTGAACCCAATTCTACGAGGGATCGTCCAATATTATGGCCGATTCAAACGATGGGAATTGAGTAAAGTTTTTCGAGTCTTTCATTTTAGACTAGCAAAGTGGGTATTGAATAAATACAAACGATTTCGTAGAAGCTACAAAAGGGCATATGATTGGCTACATAAGATTCGAGACAGTTTTCCAAACTTGTTTTACCATTGGTCGCTTGGCTTCAGAACCATGTGATTGTATAACAAGAGCCGTATGATGGGAGACTATCACGTACGGTTCTGTGAGAGGTTTGGGGTGCAATCCCCCTTACCTACTTGACC
>JAAEPI010000760.1 GCA_024232835.1 Cytophagales bacterium | reverse complement strand
TTCCGTGCATTGAGTATCAGGTTGCGTCCATCAGATTTAACTCCACTATTCGTTCCTAGAAACGCCACAGGGTGGTGAAGTCAGGAATTTGTTGGGAAAATCTACACCCACAAAACGCTGAAAAAACAACCGATCATAAAGCGGGTCTTCTAATTCAGGATCAGAAAGGTTGTACAGGTATTGAACAAACAACATTTTTACTTTTACCAATATCGCTATTGTCTTTCGCCCACCCTGCTGCCCTGTCCTGTCTGTAACAGACAAGAGCTTTTCCTCCTTTTGCCAATCCACAATCTTATTGACCTTAGCTAACTGAATTTCACTTCTTGTCCTTTTTTGATCGGTTGATCCTCAATTCCATATCGCAAAAAGATAACTGACTCATACCCTCGCATTGTCTATTTAAAGATACTTATATAATAAGCTATATGCAATAACGTAAACCTCTTTTAAATTCCTTTAGCAAAGGATTCTATTAATGGCAATCATTTTACTCGTAGGTGGGTGTGCTTCAGTGAGTGATCAAGTTAAGTCTCGAGAGTTACTGGGCAAGTGCAAATATGACTTGAAAAGTGTAGATGTTGGAAATATTGATTTTGATAAAATCATTTAACTCGCCAACTCCACTAAAGAAAGTAATTTCAAAAATTCATCAACCTGTAAGGCTCCAATACCAGCGGCCTGCATTGAAGTGGACGATTCAAAAGTCAACTTGGATTTAGTCATTGCTTCTATCACATTAAGATGACCAATTCCATAACCCAAGCGAACTCCTGCAATCCCCTAGGTCTTACTGAAAGTTCGCAAGGTCAATATAATATATTTGGAAAGTCCAACTCCTCTTTAATTGGGCGATAGTTTTGCTTAGATGATAACTTCTTAGAGTGGATATGTGATCAGGAATTTGAACGTTCGTTACTGCTAATCTAATTCAAGAGGGGATCGAAAATCAATTGGTCTTTAGGAATTAAGAAACTACTTCTTTTAACCAGTGGAAAACCAACTCATCTATATTAATTTCGCCACAATTTATGCCTCTCTCCACTAGTCTTATCCATGCCTAAAGATCAATCAATAAAATCCGTCCTAATTATTGGCAGTGGGCCAATTATAATTGGTCAAGCTTGTGAATTTGATTATTCCGGAACTCAAGCTTCCAAATCCCTTCGAGAAGAAGGCATAGAAGTCACACTTATTAATTCCAACCCTGCCACAATTATGACCGACCCGGTCACTGCAGATAATATTTATCTCAAACCCCTAACCAAGAAATCCATTAGGGAAATATTAGAGAAACATAATATTGACGCAGTACTACCGACCATGGGAGGACAGACTGCTTTGAACCTTGCAATAGAATGTGACAAAGCTGGAATTTGGGGAAAATACAATGTGAAATTAATTGGTGTCAATATTGATGCAATAGAAACGACGGAGGATCGTGAAAAATTTCGGCTCAAGATGCACGAGCTTGGAGTGGGGGTTTGCAAGGGAGCAACAGCCACCTCTTTTTTGACCGGGAAAGAAATCGCACAAGAAATTGGATACCCATTGGTCATTCGCCCGTCCTACACTTTAGGAGGTTTTGGTGGAGGTTTTGTGCACAATCAAGAAGAATTTGATGAAGCGCTAAACACAGGACTCCAGGCATCTCCTATTCATGAAGTACTAATCGAACAAAGTATTTTGGGTTGGAAAGAATACGAGCTTGAGCTTCTTCGTGATAATCTTGGGAACATCATTATCATATGTTCCATTGAGAATTTTGATCCAATGGGCGTACACACAGGTGATTCCATTACTGTGGCTCCTGCAATGACGCTCTCCGATACTGTCTATCAGAAAATGCGTGATTTGGCAAAGACCATGATGAATGGGATCGGGCATTTTGCTGGTGGATGCAATGCGCAATTTTCAGTTCATCCCGAAACAGAAGAAATTATTGGAATCGAAATTAACCCACGTGTTTCTCGTTCGTCTGCACTGGCCTCCAAAGCCACTGGTTATCCTATTGCCAAGGTGGCCGCAAAACTCGCCATCGGTTACAACCTTGATGAGCTCAAAAACGAAATCACCAAAACCACTTCGGCGTTTTTCGAACCCTCGATTGATTACGTAATCGTAAAAGTGCCTCGTTGGAATTTCGACAAATTCAAAGGATCAGATAGACACTTAGGCCTTCAGATGAAATCTGTAGGTGAAGCAATGGGGATTGGAAGAAATTTTCAAGAAGCTTTACAAAAAGCTTGTCAGTCACTTGAGATCAAGCGGAATGGACTAGGTGCAGATGGCAAGGAACTGAAAGACCAGGCGGCTATTCTCGAAAGCCTCGAACATCCAAGTTGGAATCGATTGTTTCACATCTACGATGCGTTCAAGCTTGGCATTCCGTCCAAGACCATTCATAGCCTTACTAAAATCGATCCTTGGTTTTTATCTCAGATTGAAGAACTCCTTTTGTTGGAAAAAGAGATTCAGAAGTCTACAGTTGACTCTATCTCACCTACGCTGATGCGAGAAGTAAAGAAAAAAGGTTATGCCGATCGACAAGTTGCACATTTGTTAGGATGCCTTGAAAGTCAAGTATATAAGAAGCGAAATGAAATGGGCATCAAGCGAGTGTATAAACTCGTGGATACGTGCGCTGCGGAGTTTGAAGCACAAACGCCTTACTACTACTCCACCTTTGGAGACGAAAACGAGTCACAAGTAAGCGATAAGAAGAAAATCATTGTGCTAGGCTCTGGCCCAAATCGTATCGGCCAGGGAATTGAGTTTGACTATTCCTGTGTCCATGGTGTGATAGCCGCAAAAGAATGTGGCTTTGAAACCATAATGATTAATTGTAATCCCGAAACGGTATCCACGGATTTCGACGTGGCTGACAAGCTGTATTTCGAGCCTGTATTCTGGGAGCATATTTATGACATCATCCTTCATGAAAATCCAGAAGGGGTCATCGTCCAACTTGGCGGCCAAACGGCACTCAAAATCGCTGAAAAACTAGAACGCTACGAAATCAAGGTCATCGGGACCAGCTTTGAGGCTTTGGATTTAGCAGAAGCTCGAGGAAGGTTTTCTGATCTTCTAAAAGAAAACGATATTCCATATCCTCCCTATGGCACCATCGTGGATGCCGAATCGGCAGTGGAATTGTCTAAAGACTTGGGCTTCCCACTTCTAGTTCGTCCAAGCTATGTTCTTGGAGGGCAGTCAATGAAAATCGTGATCAATGAGACTGAACTAGAGCAGCATGTGGTGGACATCATCAAAGACAAACTAGATGGTGAGATTCTCTTGGATCATTTTTTAGAAGGCGCAATTGAAGCGGAAACTGATGCGATTTGTGACGGAGAGGATGTCTACATAATTGGCATCATGCAACACATAGAGCCTGCTGGTATTCACTCAGGCGATTCATATGCCGTACTTCCACCTTATAATCTCGGGGATTTTATTATTCGGCAGATTGAGACCTATACCAAAAAAATTGCTGTCGCCCTGAAAACCGTTGGGTTGATAAACATCCAGTTTGCAATTAAGGATGACAAGGTATACATCATTGAAGCAAACCCAAGAGCCTCACGGACAGTACCGTTTATCTGTAAGGCCTATCAAGAGCCCTACGTAAATTATGCTACCAAAGTGATGCTTGGGGAAGCCAAGGTTAAGGATTTTGATTTTAAACCTGTGAAGAAAGGATATGCCATAAAAGAGCCTGTTTTCTCTTTTCACAAATTCCCGAACGTGAATAAGGAACTCGGCCCTGAAATGAAATCTACAGGTGAGGCCATACATTTTATTGATGATCTGATGGATGATTATTTCATGGATATTTACGCTGAACGAAACTTGTACTTAAGTAAATAGGTTTAAGATAGAAAAAGTAGTTTAGCACCATGTTGTTCAAAGTCATTTTATTTTTCTTTTTGTTTTGCTATGCCGTCTATCGGATAGGGGGATTTCTGATCAAGTTCATTACGTTTAACTCAACAGGCTCTAAAAGCAGAGTGCATAAAAAAGGAAACATCCGTGTAGATAAGCAACAAAAGAACGGTAAGTCACATTATGACGGTGGCGATTATGTGGATTTTGAGGAAGTGAAATAAAGCTACTCTACGCTTTCGCCAGCAATTTTTTTCGCCATGACGTCCATCCCGCTATCGCCAAAATCGTAAAAACTAGAAATTGGAAACTTGTGAAGGGTAGACCCTTATAAATGTAAAGAGGTATAGAGGTAAGGTTACAAGCCACCCAAAATACCCAGTGTTCGATTTTCTTTCTTGCCATTAACCACATAGCCGTTATGGCCGCAGTGGTTGTCAGTGAATCCCAATAAGGCACATCGCTATTTGTGAAAGTCGTCAGCACAAATACGAGTAATACGTAAGCCGTCACAAATATCCCAAGACTCAGAACGTTTTCAGATTTAGAATTCACCGTGATAGGAATTTGTGACGATGAGTCATTCGTATGGGTCCAATGATACCATCCATATACGCTCATAAGGAAATAATAGAAATTAACTCCGGCATCAGCATACAATCCATATTGCCAAGTGATATATACATAGATCAGGACGCTAATGATCCCTGTTGGGTACACAAGGATGTTTTCTTTCCAGCTAAAGTATACAGAGGCAATACCGCCAAAAACTGCAATTGATTCCAGCCAGGTTGTTGCTAACAGTTGCTCTACGAACACGTTCCACCATTCCATATTGCGAGTATAAGGAATCGCCAAATTATTTCTCATTGAACCTCCAACTAAATGGTGTCAACGGCTTACTTTTGTGCGGCAAATAATACTCCTTATTGTTTGCCATGAAAGACAACAACTCCAAGATTCTCTTCGAAGCACTGACTTATGACGATGTACTTCTTCTTCCCGATTATTCTGAAGTTCTCCCTCGAGACACGGATACAACTACTTGGCTTACCCGAAATATTCAGCTAAATATTCCGCTTATTTCCGCTGCGATGGATACGGTAACTGAGTCCAATTTGGCTATTTCAATGGCTCTGGATGGGGGAATTGGGATTATTCACAAAAACATGAGTATTGAGCAACAGGCCATCCAGGTACGAAAAGTGAAACGATCGCAAAGCGGAATGATTCTCGATCCAATCACATTGCTAAGGAGTGCAACAGCTGGCGATGCTCAAGCAATAATGAAGGAAAACAAGATTGGGGGAATTCCTGTAGTTGATGATGAAAACAAGCTGATAGGGATTGTGACGAATCGAGATTTGAGATTTGAGAAGAACCTCAAGAAGCCGGTTACAGAGCTCATGACTAGCGAAAATCTAGTTTTGGCACACTCAGATGTCGGGCTTGAGGAGGCCGAGAAAATTCTTCAAGAGTACAAAATAGAAAAACTACCTATCGTGGATAAGGTCGGCAAGCTAACTGGCCTGATAACCTATCGGGATATTTTGAAAAATCGGGATAGGCCAAATGCCAGTAAGGACGGATACGGAAGATTACGGGTCGGAGCTGCCGTAGGTGTGACGACAGACATGCTTGATCGGATTGAAGCTCTAAAAAAGGCTGGAGTAGACGTAGTGAGCATAGATACGGCACATGGGCATTCTAAAGGGGTTATTGACGCAGCTAAAACTGTCAGAGAAAAATTCCCCGATATTGATATGATCGTAGGAAATATTGCCACTGCAGAAGCTGCCAAAGCGTTGGTAGATGCTGGCGCAGATGCCATCAAGGTGGGTGTTGGCCCTGGCAGTATCTGCACCACTCGAGTGATAGCAGGAGTTGGAATGCCTCAGCTATCAGCAGTGTACGAAGCTGCAAATGCAATCAAAGGATCGGGAGTACCCATTGTAGCAGATGGTGGGATACGATTTTCTGGAGATATGGTAAAGGCTATTGCAGGGGGTGCCAGCACAGTGATGATCGGCTCACTACTGGCGGGTACTGACGAGGCTCCAGGCGAGGTAATTCTGTATGAAGGAAGGAAATTCAAAAGTTATCGTGGTATGGGATCAATTGAAGCTATGGAAGATGGCTCAAAGGATAGATACTTTCAAGATGCTGAGGATGACATTAAGAAATTGGTCCCTGAAGGAATCGTTGGCCGTGTACCTTTTAAAGGGTTTGTGAGTGAGGTGCTTTATCAGCTAACTGGTGGCTTGCAAGCAGGCATGGGCTATTGCGGTGCACGAACAATTGAGGAACTCCAAAAGGCTAAGTTTGTCAAGATCTCTAATGCAGGCATGGCTGAGAGCCACCCCCATGATATACACATCACGAGGGAAGCACCCAACTATAGTCGGAGATAGCCGTTAAAGTTTCCTGATTTTAACCTTTTGGCACATTCCATTTTCAAAACACGCCATCTTTATCCTCTAGCTGGTGTGATGTTTGTTAAATAGGAACTATGAAAAGAGTGATTTTAGTATTCACAGTTCTTGGGATGAATTTGAATAAAACTATTCGGGATGATAACCCAGAAAATGCAAAGTTTATCATTTCCATACTCATGCCCTTCATACTGATTCCATTGAATCCCTTTTGTATATAATTAGGTCTAGTCGCCTATATAGAATAATGACGCTTCTCCCGACTGTATTGAAAGAGGTAATCACTTCTAAAATTTCTGAATGGATATCTAGGAATAATTGAGTATTCAAATTCTAGGGCTCTAGAAGAATTTGAATCGCTTAGTTGAGTACAAGCCAGAAATGCAATATTATTGGATGGATGTCAGTAGAAATAAATGTTAAAACCTGTTTGTAGTTTAACTGAATAAATCCTGAACAAAAAAAACTAAAATCGATTGTACCTTCGCTCATGGCCAAACAAAAGACTGTATTTTATTGCCAGAATTGTGGAGCTGAATCAGCCAAATGGGTAGGAAAATGTCCGTCTTGCAACGAATGGAATACGTACGTGGAGGAGGTCATAAAGAAGGAAGGGAGTGGTACTGCTATGGGCAGTTTCAGTCCGGTTCCTTCTGAGCCTAGGCTCATTCAAGACGTGAGCCCTGATGTCGTGAACAGAATTGAGTCCGGAAGTGCCGAACTAGATCGAGTGCTTGGTGGAGGAATCGTCCCCGGATCGTTGATTTTGTTAGGCGGAGAACCTGGGATCGGTAAATCTACGCTGCTGTTGCAAGTGGCAATAAAGCTAAAAAAGAAG
>JAAEPI010000759.1 GCA_024232835.1 Cytophagales bacterium | reverse complement strand
CCAGTGAATATATGGCAGCTACCGGCGATTTCAGGTCATGCACAATGGTACCCACGTACATATGAATCTTTTTATTCTTTTCTATTACCTGATCTTTCTCCCTGTGGTATTTAACTTCAAGGATTTTGTTGTGCGCGATGAGGAATCCGAATCCGGCACCCACCAAAGTGGGAATGATGTAATTGAGAAATTCAAAGGGATGATTTTGGATGAGATGATATTGAATGTAAGCGAATGCATCCACTATGACAGTACAAATGGCCATCGTAATGGCATATCTCTTTGCAACTCCTTTCATGGTCAATCCGTTTTAGGTTTCAGTCTTGTGTGCAAAATAGTCATTTTTCAAGCAGCGCGAAGAGATTTAACTTCTCTATAAACAGTCAAGATACAATAGCCATTATGCTGCATCAATTGCCAAAACTCAAATTGATAGGAATGGCAATGACTACAGCCATGTCAATCATGGATTTCACAACGATTCCACTCCAATGTATGACAAGGAAGCTGCTGAGGGGAAAAACTCCTTAGATTAAGCGATCCTGCTTGTGGGAAGGAAGGAATTCTATTCAGGCTCTGGACTAAGCTCCTGGTAGATGGAGGTGACCAGGCGTTTTTCCGACTCAGTGAATTCTGTCAGCACCTCCTCCTGGTTCTT
>JAAEPI010000758.1 GCA_024232835.1 Cytophagales bacterium | reverse complement strand
GAACTGAAGATATGTATTGAGTAATCTGTAATGCCATTCTTAAAGATGACTGAAATGCACTCACTACAGGTATATGCACAATGCTACGTGTGAAAATGTAGAATTTGGTGATCTTATGGGTTCTTCATACATATGGAGAGGTCTTGTCCTTCAACCTCTCTCATCCAAATAAAATGTATCTATGTTATGAAAATTAGAGGATGGAGAAGCTGCTACCTTGGACGCCTTGTTTCACTGACACTTATCCATTCAGATGCTGCTGAGCGAACATTAGCAGCAGTCTATTCTCACCGTAGTTTTAGTGTGGGAAATGCTCATTTTAATTCAGGCGAAGTATGAATCTTCTCAAATTGTTCACAATGTTACATTTGCTGTCAAGCATGTAAGCACAGACTCACCCATACTTTACTTTCACACTATTACTCACCCATACTTTGATGAAACTACTGTACAAAAATGTACACAGTGTGAAGGTAATCTGGTCAAGCAGGCTACCACTGCCCTTGCTTCATCTCTGCTGAGTTTGGGACTATATTAACATTGTCAGCTAGTATAATGTAATGTAATAACAATGTAATGCAGTATACAACATGACATATTGTATATGACATGTTAGAAAGTTTTTTTCCGAGGGCTCCTAGGCTAGAATTACAACATATACCCTAAAGGAACACTATGCAAAGTCTGGTGCTTTTGTCACTTCAGTAACGGTAAAACCCTTAATAGACTCCACTAATTTGGAATTTGGCCCTCTAGCAAAAAATGCCGGGATTTTTGGGAGGGACATGGGGGCTAAATCTTTTCTAAAGGGTCCACAGAGGTCAAATCAATCATCAAAACATCCTTGCCAGAGGATGGTCACAGAACCTCACATTATGACCCGACTAGATGGTAGAATGTCTCGCAGATCATCCAGTGAAAGAGACCATGCCATATTCAAGCCAGATTGCATATTCTGTGGGTCTGACAAGAAGAAAGCCATTAAAGTGAAAGGTTCCTGGAGTACACAGCCATTATCACAGTTTCAAACAGATGGATGGAAAAATGTTCTTGAAATGGCAGAAAGGAAAAATGATGAGTCTTCTGCACCACAGACTGTGACAGTGACACAGACACTACAGATCGCTACACTGTGAATATTTCCAGTAGTAAGTGTTAACACACATCACATTAGGGTTTGGACATTTACAAATTGTTCATATATTTACTTTTGAGGTCTTTATATACAGCTCTGGAAGAAATTGAGAGACCACTTCGAAATTTTCAGTTTTTCTGATTTTGCTATGGATAGGTATGTGTTTGAGTAAAACAAACATTGTTATTTCATTCTATAGACTACTGACTACATCTCCTCCGAACATCGAAAGAAAATATTGTCATTTAGATCATTTATTTGTAGAAAATTACAAATGGTCCAAATAACACATAAGATGCAATGTTTCTAAACCTTAAAAAAGGCAAAGAAAAGGTGATATTAACTTCAAAGCAACATAATAGTAATGTATTTACCTAGGAAGAGTTCAGAAATCAATATTTGGT
>JAAEPI010000757.1 GCA_024232835.1 Cytophagales bacterium | reverse complement strand
GCAGTTAGCCCTCTTATCTGGGGTGGGCATGTGGATCACTGGCCCGACCACGTCAAGGACGCGTTTAATTCCATTGATGGTCTGGACTACGACGAGGCCATTCAATTCATTCGCGACCATCCAGAAAAGGTTGATGCAGTTTGGCAAGTTTTTAAATTTATTTAAACTAAATGCATAGGGTATAATTTGGTTGAAATTAGAATCTTTTCTAATTTTCGGATCAATACTTTTGTCCTTTGAAATTTTGTCGCCAGTCGCCACTATACTGACAACAGTTGTCGTTCTGTCTGAATTTTCCCCCGATGATTGTTTTTATATCCACTGCAATGTGCTGCTTGCAATGGTGTCCCATCGACGGCTCAGGGTGTTTGCAGAGCTCTAACTTATCTCAAACATGAATCGATTTGAACAGAATTTCGCCCATGACCAGAAGGTTCAACTTAACACAGATTTCTTGCAAGTTTCATTTCCTTAGGACCGAGTAAAACCTACTTGAATGAATTAAACTTTCCAGAAATCGAAGTCGGACCTCCTAGTACTGTAGGGAATCTATTAATTATTACTTGGAAGTTGGAAG
>JAAEPI010000756.1 GCA_024232835.1 Cytophagales bacterium | reverse complement strand
TAACTTTATCAAATGTTAGAATTGAAAATACTGAATCTCTTAAAGAGCTTACGTTAGTCGAGGCGCTTATTTTGAATAGAACTGTCTTGGTTCATCTAAAAGTACGCAACTAAGAAATAATATTATGCGCTTTTGATTTCTATGTTACGTTTGTTTTCTTCATCTTTCTTGTTGAGATTATATTTTCTTCTTTGAATTTTAGCCTGTTTAAGCTTTTGGTCTCTTTGTTTAAGTATTTGTTTTTGCCTTCCTTTAAGCATATCTGATGGAGTGATATAGCTGGTAGCACTGTGTAATCTCTGATTATTGTAGTACTTCACATACTCATGAATAATTCTTTCAGCATCATCTTTATTCATTGGAGCCATGACTCTTATACACTCGCTTTTAAGAGAACCATGAAACCTTTCCTGCTTACCATTACTTTGAGGGTAATAAGGAGATGTAGTTGTATGTGAGTACTGATTCCTGGTGATGAACTGAGTAAACTCCCGACTTTTATATTGGCTGCCATTATCGGTAATACACCTAGGTGTTGCTTCCGGGAAAGCCTCTGTTGCTTTTTGAAAAACAAGATTTACATCTTTAGTCTTCATTTTCTCCCGTAAACTCCAGGCTATGACTGCACGGCTATAGCCGTCAATAATACTGATTAGATGATAAACAGTATCTCCACATGTAACATTGGTAATATCGCTGTGCCATTGTTCATGAGGGCCTAAAGGTTGAGTAAAACCATTACCTTTAGAGCTGGATTTAACAGTTCTAGTACGCATCACATCAGCCTCTGTTAATATGCGGTAAACAGAAGAAGGTTGAACGTAAGCTACATCCTGATCTATCATCATATAGGAACAACGACGATAGCCATCATTAGGATGTGCTTGATAGAAACTGATAATGGCTTCTTTCTCCTTTTGGGTAATTTGCTCAGAAGATGGAAGATTACAGCTATATAACCAAGGGCGACCATAAGCTTGTTTCCAGGTATAAAACTTCTTTCTTTCAAAATATAGGAGACTCAAAAGACGTGATTCACTAAAACCAGTTTGGTCTTTCTTGAAGGTAATGAAATCGACAACTTCATCTCGAATATCCGGTTCGGTCCAGCCTTTCATCAGTTCACCCCATTCTTTTTTTTAGAGTCCATCAACTCTTCGATAAGCTCGCTGACCACTTGATCTTTGCGCAAGAGCTTAGATTCAAGACTTTCGACTTTGCTTTCAAGTTTTTTGATTTCTTTATCCGGACGTAGAGCAGAAGCTCCATTTTGAAAAAGTTGAGACTGCCACTCATAAAAACGATTAGGGTCAACTTCAAGTTCAGCACAAATTTCAGAAACCGGGATTTGTTCTAAAAGGTGACGTTTAACTGCTGATACTTTATCTTCTGCACTAAGGTAAGGACGTTTATTCTCTGACATTTTGTTCTCCGTTTGGTTTATAAAAACTCAAATTTACAAAATCTCAATTGCGGATTTCTAAATGAGGCAGGACAAATTTAAATAAAATGGGTTGCCGACAAGAAAGTTTATTTAATGGAGACTAAGTGACAAAATTTTTGTCACTGCATTGTAATGTAAGCACAAACTTTTGTCGCATTTTAAGGGTCTATTATTATTGCATTATAACACATTATGATGTAAGTAAGTATCGCTGCAATGTCAAATGGGAAGGCAAAGGGCAGCACTGGATGCCAGCGGATGCATGTGATTTGGTGTAAGTGGTTTATGGTTTTTGTTTCTGCTTGAAGGAGTGGCGCATTTTTACATGTGACAAAAATATTTTAAATTTTTGTCACTTTCCCCTTTCTTTCATATAACAATAATACAGGAGAATAACAAATGAATTGTTAGGATTGGGCTATCTTCACTTTCCGTCACCCCTTGTGCCATCATACCAATCTCTATTAAACTCCTTTTCCCTGATTGAACCGTCGACGTTGTAGTGAATAAACGTGCCGACCCTCTCGCCATTCACGTAGTTATACTCCTTCCGAGAACCATCATCTTGAAAAATCACCATGTTTCCGTTTCTTTTGCCATTTCTCCAGGGTACTATCGTTTTTAGTTTGTCACTAAAAAAGGAAATTTCTGGCCCGTCTTGTTTGCCGTCATTCCAGTACTTAACTCCGCCAATAGCGCCCCTCCAATAGGAAATTTCTGTTCCATGCTTTTTCCCTTCCCGCCACATTGTGACAGAACTAATGCGATCACCGTCGTTACCCGGAATCTCTGGCCTGTAACGAATCTC
>JAAEPI010000755.1 GCA_024232835.1 Cytophagales bacterium | reverse complement strand
TGGTGATCCTGCTCACCTAGGATCCACTTTACAGCTCTACGCTGGATACGCTCAACTTTCTTGACCATGGTACAAGTTGTTGGTGTCCAGATAATGCTGCAATGTTCAAAAAGGCTGCGAACAAGTGCTAAATAGAAAGCTCTTTTCTGCTTACGATCTTTCACAAATCGAAGTGTTCTTTTCATTAATCCCAATCGCGAGCTAGCTTTGGTGCACAGAGCAACAATGTTTTCCTCCCAATCTAAGTCCGATGTAACATGGACTCCTAGATCTTTTTCGCTTAATACAAATTCCAAGTCAACCCCGTTCAAAGCATAAAAGAATATTTGGAAAGGAAGCATTTTCATAGTGCCACTTTCACTTATTCTATTGGATATAGACAATACTTTGCACTTGTCGGGGTGAAAATTCATTTTGTTTCTTTCTGCCCAACTGTGAAGCGAGTTGATATCTTCTTGGAGAATTTCATGGTCACTCCAATTAACGATTTTACGCCAAATCTTGGTATCATCAGCATATAAGGCGATTTGAGTACCTTTGCTAACACAGTCAGACATGTCATTAATAAACAGGACAAAAAATAAGGGTCCCAGAATGGAACCCTGCGGGACTCCAGATTTTACATCCTTTAAACCTGACTTTACACCACCAATGATGACACATTGCTTTCTATCCTTAAGGTAATTTATTATAAATTTGAGCAACGTGCCATCAATATTATACTGGTGTTTCAGTTTCATTAGTATCACATCATGGTTAACTGAATCAAAAGCCTTGGCAAAGTCGAAATATATCACATCAGTCCTAACATTATCATTAATAGATACTGTCAAACTATCGACATATTCAACCATCTGAGTTGTACAGGACCTTTGAGGCAGGAAACCATGCTGGTTGTTGTTTAGTTTTTGTTGGCATTTCAACAGTAACTCATCTCTGACAACTTTTTCAAAAACTTTCATTACTAGGCTAGTGAGAGAAATTGGTCTATAATTCTCCACTGAAGTTTTAGGGCCTTTTTTGTGTATAGGCACAACATGAGCTAATTTCCATTCTGCTGGTATCTGCCCTGAGTTATATGAAATCCTAAAAAGGCACGCAAGAGGATATACAATACCCTCTTTGCAGTTCTTTAAAATTTTCCCATGGATTCCATCAGGACCAGCAGCCTTATTAACATTGATACCTTGAAGAATTTTACGAATTCTACTGGTGCTAAAATCTATATCATTAAGATGGTCTCTAGTGTAATCAATACAAACATCATATTTGCTAGTAGCACTGAACTGTTCTTCAAAAAACTCATTAAAGAGATTAGCTTGATCCTCAGGGTTATTACGGAAACGTCCGCTATAGTTTACAGTGCCTGGGATGCGTGTTGACTTAGACATTGACTTAACATGTGACCAGAATTTCTTTGAGATGAGAGCTGGATCATCTTCTGCATCGAAATTTGCGATCATCTTTTGATCCGACATCTCCTTCACATCTTTCCTGCATTCAGAAAACTTTCTGTAGTCTTCTTCGAGGCCAGTCTCATTAAATTTTGCCCGAAATCGTTCTTTTTTGAGACATAGTTGATAGGTCTCACTATCAAACCAGGGTGGCTGATCTTTGTCGGTCACTGTGATAGTTGGGATATGAAAATTCACATGCTGGAACAGGATTTTCTTAAATCGGGACCACCCAGTTTCAGCATCACAGTGTAAAACATTATCCCATTTAACCGACTTTAAATCTTTGATCAGGCCCTCCCAGTTTGCCTTCTTATAGTTAAAAATTTTACGTTTTTTAACTTTTTTTCTAAAATT
>JAAEPI010000754.1 GCA_024232835.1 Cytophagales bacterium | reverse complement strand
TTTGATACATTTTAGTTTATAAAAAAGTGGGCTGTTCCAGGAAATGATGCAAGTCCAAAGTACGAAAAGGTATTTATGGAAACCAACACAATCATAAAAGTAGAGAGGCATTTGGTGGTCTGGTGTCATAACCAGTCGCAGCAGCCGACGCCAAAAACCGGCGCGGCAGTGCTCAAGCGTTATGCTTCAAAAAGGAGTCACTAGTGCTACATCATAGCTTTTCACATATCCCGTCCGTTGGAGTATCAACTGAAGGGAAAATATGGAATAGCGGAGTTGGTTCAATGGATGAATTTCTTGAATCACCGCCAAGCTTTCTTTCGAAAAACAAGTCAAAGAAGCTTGCAGAGCATATCCAATTATCAAAAGAAAAAATATCATTAAAGGATGCTCGCTATTTCTATGAAAATTTACCATCAAAAGATCACTGGCGTATTTTCAAAGAATTTCAAGATTCAACTGTTTATTTGGATATAGAAACAACAGGTCTTGGAAGCCCTGGAGATATAATTACAACAATCGCCTTATATGATGGGAAAAATATAAAATACTATATCAAAGGGGAAAACCTAAATGACTTCAAGAAAGATATAAAGGAATATGGTGTTATCGTCTCTTACAATGGAAAAACTTTCGATATTCCATTTATTGAAAACTATTTTGGAATAAGCATTTCACATGCCCACTTAGATTTAAGGTATATTCTTTATAGTCTCGGCTATTCTGGTGGTCTGAAATCCTGTGAGCAGCAATTGGGTATTGGAAGAATAGGTAGCCTTGCAGATGTCGATGGCTTTTTTGCTGTTTTATTGTGGAATGATTACAAAAAGTCACGCAACAAAAAATCTTTAGAAACTCTTCTTTCATACAACATTGAGGATGTATTGAATCTTGAGTATTAATGATTGAAGCTTATAACAAAAAAATAAAAGAAATACCGTTAAAATTAGATGTTCTTGATATCCCTTTAACCCCTAGTAATCCATTTGAAATTGATTCTACAACTGTTAACCGCCTAAAGACTCAATATTACACGTACTAAGCAGACATATGGAACTGAACGATCAACAAAAAAATGCGGTAACGTATGATGGCAAGGCAAATAACATCCTTGTTACAGCTGGTGCTGGCTGTGGAAAAACACGAACAATTATAGCAAGAGCCATACATTTGGTTCGATCTGGCACGGACGCATCACGAATATTGATGATGACATTTACTAATCGTGCAGCTAGAGAAATGAAATCACGTTTAAAAAGTGATTTAGGTTCTATCTCAACTAAAATACAGGCAGGAACCTTTCATTCTTTCTGTCTAAAAGTTATGAGCAAAGTACCAAAAAGCTTTGGTGTTTCTGGTCTTAATATTATTGACTCTGATGATCAGAACTCATTAATGACCATTGTTCGGGGGAGGTATATAGTAAGCGCGAATAAATCGACCTACTATTCAAAGCATAGCCTAAGCTGAATAATAGTCTCCAGAGCTACCAGGAGACCTCCATGCAAACCATCAAACAGTCTGAACCCTTATCGGATTACTGGGGCCGCCATATTCAAAGC
>JAAEPI010000753.1 GCA_024232835.1 Cytophagales bacterium | reverse complement strand
CAGGTGAAACCACTGAGGCTGAGCTGAATAGTACAGTGAGGAAAATAAGTATTTGATCCCTTGCTGATTTTGTCGGTTTGCCCACTAATGAAGACATGATCAGTCTATAATGTTAATGATAAAATGTATTCTAATATGGAGAGACAGAATATCAAAAAGAAAATCCAGAAAATAACTTTGAAGAATATATTTTAATTGATTTGTATTCCATTGATGAAAATAAGTATTTGACCCCTCTAGCCAAAGAAGACAAAATACTTGGTGGCAAAGCACTTGTTTTCTAGTACAGAGGTCAGATGTTTCTTTCAGTTAATGACAATGTTTGTGGATATATTAGAAGGGATTTTTGTCCACTTTTCTTTGCAGATCATCAATAAATCATTAAAGTTTTATGGCTGTAGCTTAGCAAATGGGAGCCTCAGTTCGCTCCGTAGGATTATTATAGGGTTAATGTTTGGAAACTGTCTAGGCCACTTCATGACCTTAATGTGCTTCTTCTTGAGCAACTCCTTCGTTGCTTGGGCTGTATGTTGTGGATTAATGTCATATTGGGAGGCCCATCCGTGACCTGCCTTCAGTCTAGTGGTAGTGGGAAGGAGGTTGGCACTCAGCATTGTATGTTTACATGTCTCCCTCCATCCATTTGTTGATGATGTGAAGTTGTCCTGTGCCTTGGCCACACAAACAACCTCAAAACATAATGTTACCACTTTCAGGCATGATGTTGAGGAAGGTGTTCTTGGGATCATAGGCAGCATTTCTCTTCCTCAAAACACATTGAGATGTGTTAATGCCTAATGTTTGATTTTGGTGTCATCTGATTACAGCACCTCCCAATCATATCCTAATCCAGTTTGATGTTCATTGGCAAACCTCAGGTGAGCCTGAACAGGTTCCTTCTGAAGCAGGGGTACCATACATGCACTGCAGGATTTTAATCCGCTGTGGTATTAAGTGTTTCCAATAGTTTCCTTCGTGATTGAGGTCCCAGCTGCCTTGAGATCATTGCCTTGCTCTTCCCATACAGTTTAGGGTGCTTTATCTCTGTTTTCCTGGTTATTGAATCCCCACAAGGTCAAATCTTGTATGGAACCACAGACCTATGATTGATGATCATTTTGTATGTCTTAAAATTTGGAAGAAATGCACCAACAGTTTGCTCCTTAATATCCAGGAGCCCATTTCAGCCTTGTTGAGGTCTAAAATCTTGTCCCTGACATCCTTTACAGCCTTTTGGTCTTTCCCATGTTGGAGAGTTTAGAGTTTGATTGATTGACTGATACTATGGACTGATTTTGCAGATTCAATGTGTCTTTTATGCAGGTTACTATTTACAGGTGTGTTCAATTCAGATAACAAGTTGATTGGAAGTGCCCATCTG
>JAAEPI010000752.1 GCA_024232835.1 Cytophagales bacterium | reverse complement strand
GAAGAATCGGCCTTCGCGATGGAGGTTAACAGCTGATTCTGTGCTGGACAACAACCCTCCATTTCCATCAGTCTATTAGAATTCACGGGATCCTCACAAAAATCCTGGTTTCACTGGTGTTCTTGAGCTTGAACTTTCAATTGTTCTTCCACCTTGTAGACTCGCTGTTCAATATTATCTGGTTGACTGCCTTGAGTCTCCTTATACACTAATATTGGCTGGGCTTCTTTTATCGGCTTATTCCCCTCTGCATAACTAAGCCAAAAATCCTGAGTTAGCAGTTTCCTCCTTAGATCTTCCATTTGACTAGCGCCATTTTCGATCTTCTGATTGATGGTTTCTACTCGGTCTAATATCAATCCCAAATTTGGCAAGTTGGTCTGAGAGTAGTTACTAAACTCTTGTTGATTTCTACTCTCTTCCCCTTGATGATAAGGTTCGGGGTTGCCAATCTCGCATTGCTGTTGATATTCGACTTCATTTCGGTCTTCCTGTTCGAAATTTTCCTCGTCTCCATATTGTTCTTCTCCACTCCATTCTCTCTCTTCAATAGGCACTTCGCAGAACCCAGTATTAACTGATCGAATTCCCGCGTTCGCCATTTGTCCTGCATTATGCTGCGGCTGCCTATTTCCATAGTTATTCACCACTCCTCTAGGCACAAAATTCGACTGTCCCCGACTCTGGTTGTTGAATTGCCCATTATTCCTTGAATTGTCGTATCCTCCTCGACCT
>JAAEPI010000751.1 GCA_024232835.1 Cytophagales bacterium | reverse complement strand
GCAATTTCTCGAAAGATTATCAATGCTTAAATGCGAGGACCCGTTACCTTTTCTCGAATCTCGTATATCTTTACCGAAGCCATCCAATACCGCTTCACTATTTACCCATTTATGTACTTTTCTGACGCTAACATAATCGTGATAGCTGCTCCACTTGTACTTACTCAGCGTTTCAATTATACCGGTCCATAGTTTATTAATTCATCCATCTTTTTTCTAATGATAAATCCAGCAAAACTGCTCCATTTGTATTTTATTAGAAAACCCAATTTTTCTTTTCCTGATTTTTTACTCATCACCTTCGTACGTATAGGATTAAGGTGGATATATCTTGATACCATTGATAAATACTTTTCGCTATCTATTAACATGCTTTTATATCGTCCTTGATAAAGATGCCCACTTCTCTTATACCTTCTGTTGAAATAACTTGTATAGCTAATATTAAAATGTCGCATGAACTCACCAAGGTTGCCTAGCAGTGTTTTCAACAAAATGTGAAAATGTTATGTGCAGTAAATAATTATGTGAAGTAAAACCTTCAATCACTCCATTCTTCTTGTAATACCTACCTTATTTACTTTCCTCATTTCAAATAACTTAACATAATATTTATGCTATTTTAGTTCCTGTTCATCTAACTTTTAACCTTTAGAGAGTTGATAAGGAGGTTGTTATGATGCAGGAATCTATCTTTAGTTGTTCTCGTACTTTAGAAAAGTTTCACAAAGAACCGCTTGGGCCATTGCAGGAGGGGTTCTGTCAGTGGTTAATTAACCAGGGTTATATGTCCCTTACCAATCTTTGATCGTATAACAAGTAAAATATTATTTCATTACAATCAAATCCATATTGTTTTTATACATCACTAATTTGATAAAATGTACGTACTTATTTTAATTCTTTTTTTGATTTATCATACCCCGCCCTTATTTCATAAACATCTTCGCAAGTAGCTTTAATCGGGTATAATCTTCTATTTTGCATTGGGAGGTTATTTTGATTCTTAAAATTATAAAGTATTACAATTCAGAAGAAGACTTTAAGCCATTTCACAACAACCTGAAGCAATTACCATGTCCACACTGCAAATCAACCGGCACTCTTATTTTAAATGGACGCTTAATGGGATATGCGGAAGGCTCTCATACTAAGAAAACAGTCAGAGGAAGAAGAGTCTTCTGCAATAATAGAAGAAAACGCTCTAAAGGCTGCGGTATTACATTTTGTGTATTATTGGCTGGCATACTGAAGAACTTTTCCATAACCGCAAACTGCTTATGGTGCTTCTTAAAGAACATGGCAAAATCATCTAACAAACTAGAGGCATTCAGACATATAAAATCCCCCATGAGTAATTCCTCTTGCTACCGTCTCTGGAAAAGCTTTTCTAAAAGCCAGAGCATAATACGCTCCTCTCTTGTAAAGTTTTCCTCAGTTCCAACACTTTCCAAAACCTGCCATCCAGAAACACAGACAATTGCACACCTTGAATCAGTATTCAGCAATTATTCACTTCCAATCTCTCCAATCGCCGCTTTTCAAACATATTTCCAGACGCCTTTTCTATAGGTTCTCAATCACAAGCCAGTCCACCATTACCAAATTCTGATCGATGACAATTCATGCTCTTCAAAAAAAAATAGGCAACAACACCAAAGAGTTATTTTCTTCTGAAATCACACTTACTAAACTGATACCCATATGAAGAAACAATAGTTGGCGCTCATTTTAGTTGCAGCATAAGCTGCTTTTTTATTTATAGGAGGGTTTACATGAAACAGCCATCAGCGTATTTAAAAATGAGGATTCTCGGCGCCATTGACATCGCAGAGGGTAAAACGCGTGAAGAGAGAATAAAGAACGTAGCTCGCTTAACCTTCACTGATGATGATGGCGAGCGTAGAATATTTACCTGGCGTACCATTCAGACATGGCTCTATCGCTATAAAAACCACGGTATCACCGGCATGGAAAACTCCTTACGCAGTGATAAGGGAAAACCCAGGAAGATCACCCCTGAAGAATTAATGGAAGCCATAAACACCGCGTTACCTCACTTCAGGGAAAAGGGATTACTGAAGATGAACATTTACAGGTTCTGTATTGAAAAAGGTATTCTGAGTAAAAATCAGATTTCACAGACTACCTTCTACCGGTTTGTTCGTGAACACGAGCTGTTAACACAATGTACAAAGGACAATAAAAAACGTCTTGCATTTAGTATGCAGTACGCCAACCAACTCTGGCAAGCGGATACGATGTTTGGCCCTTATGTGACCGACGGCAAAAGACACAGACAAGCCAAGCTGATTGCCTTCCTTGATGACGCAAGCCGCGTACTTTGTCACGGTGAGTTCTTTTTTGAAGAGAATATTAATTCCCTTGTTAAGTGCATTAAGGCTGCTTTTTATAAACGTGGTGTCCCTGAACAGCTCTATGTGGACAATGGATCTATATACTGCTGTCAGGAGATTACACTCATCTGTGCCCGCATAGGATGCATTCTTCGTCATACTCCTGTAAGAGATGCTGCTGCTAAGGGAAAAGTTGAACGGTTCTTCAGGCGAGTACGAGACCAATTCCTTTCAAAACAACTTGACCTTTCATCCATTGAAACCCTTAACCGACAGTTCACCGAATGGGCTGAAGATGAGTACAACACCTCTAACCACTCGACAATCGGCATGAAACCGATAGACCGTTTTGGCCTGGACTTAAAAAGAATACGCTTTCTGCCTCCATCAGAGGCCAACGATGAACTCTTCTTTGCCGAAGACACAAGAAAGGTTAAAAAGGACAATACCTTCAGCTTCAAAAACACACGTTTCGAAACTCCGGTGGACCTCAGGGACAAGCAGATTCAGATTCGTTACGAACGAAACAAATATAACGTTGTTGTTATTTACTATAAGGGTGATCGCATGGGAGAAGCGAAACCACTTGATGCAGTTGCCAATGGACTCTTACGAAGAAAGGAAAATCCAAAATGATACGTGCTTTTTATGGTATTTCTGAAAACCCGTTTTCCAACCGTACTATCCAGCTCCTGCCTCATCAACAGGAAATTTACGATACCCTCAAAGTACACTCTCTTCAGGGTGGACTCTGCCTTGTGCTAGGCGTGCCCGGTACCGGCAAAACTGTTATTAAGGAGTTCCTAAAACAAACGTCCGACAAAAAACAGCTCATTGTTACTGTGGCAAGGACGCTTCACACGTATACCAACACAATCAAGATCCTGTGCCAGGCATTTAATATCGGTTTTGAGGGTTCACACTTTAAGTGTGAAAAACGACTTATTGAAGAAGCATTCAGCTTGAACCACCAGGGTAAAACCTTTATTACCATTATTGACGATTCTCATCTTATGGATATGACCACGCTGAGAAAATTAAGGCTGTTGTTTGAAGACTTTCCCAAAAACCATAACATCATTCTCATCGGTCAACCACTGCTTTTAAGCAATCTGGCGCTTACTGTCAATCAAGACATTAAAAGCAGAGTTACCTACTCTGTCGTTACCAAAAGGCTCAATCCGGATGATATGAAAGCATTTATACTCTCTGAACTCGACCGAATAAGGCTCGGCCACAATACGTTCACGGAAGAGGCGCTTGAACTCATTGTACGCTCCGCAGACGGCATACTCAGAAAGGCAAGAAACCTCTGTGTCTCATCTATGCTTGAAGCGGTAAGAAGCTCCAAAAAATGCATCGATCTTGATAATGTCAACCGTGTACTTATTCAACCACATTGGAGAAATGAGTATGATATCAGGGAGTTCTGAATATACGAAATCTGAAATTAGAGAAATCATTATTTCCACCAAACTCTCTCTTTATAATCAAAACATGGCCTGTGGCGCTCATGCTATACGAAAGGCACTGGAAAACTCTAATGTCAGACCACTACCATCGATAAGCTCTATTGGCCGTATACTTTCTCGCTATGGCTTGACATATCAAAAAACGGGACTTTATTAAGGAGATTTTTTGTGCATTCAAATAACATTTTACGATCTATTAGAAATGATCTGCCCCTACACTTTGTGATTAAGCAACTGGATAAAATGGCGCCTTACTCAAAACTTATTGAAGGCTTTCTTCGTTTTGAATGCCCACACTGTCACCAACTCAGGGCAACGGTTAATCCAAAGAACAACCTTGCTCATTGCTTTTGCTGTCAGAACAACATCAACAATATTGATCTTATGATGAATATTGGATATGACTTCAAACAAGCTGTAAACATCCTGGAGAAGTGGCTGCGTCAATACAACTCAAAATAATACGATGACAATTTGGTAACCCTTATTCATACGATCAGAATTTGATAATCAGAGACGCTTCCTGGGTATGCATCGCAATTATGCGATCACAATTTGGTTATCAAAATGTTTCTTGGGGAAAAACACAAATACTTCTCCAATTTTCACAATAATTCGGGAATACACCCAATTTCGCGCCGAAATCTATACAGCTTTAATTTGGGAATCGATTCGATCAGAATTTGGACGGGCACACGTAGTGTGGTG
>JAAEPI010000750.1 GCA_024232835.1 Cytophagales bacterium | reverse complement strand
TATACCAGAGGATTCAAACTCACTAAATCTCTGCGGCTGTCTGATCGTAGATCTCAATCGACTACGCTCGCTATTTGTGACAGCCGTGAGATAATATGGGAGCTTGACAACTGACCTGTCATGATAAATTTTATGGAACATTATTAGATCTGTATATCTAAATTTGTACTCCATCGGCAATAGGTCGAGGTCTCTTAACCTATGTAAATACTCAACATCATTATAATGGTGATTCTGCTCTCCTAGGATCCATTTTACAGCTCTACGCTGGACACTTTCAACTTTATTAACCATTGTAGAAGTTGTTGGTGTCCAGATAATGCTGCAATGTTCAAAAAGGCTGCGAACAAGTGCTAGATAGAAAGCCCTTTTCTGCTTACGATCCTTCACAAATCGCAGCGTTCTTTTCATTAATCCCAACCGTGAGCTAGCTTTTGTGCATAGTGCAACAATGTTTTCCTCCCAATCTAGGTCAGATGTAACATGGACTCCTAGATCTTTTTCACTTAAAACAAATTCCAGGTCATTCCCGTTCAATGTATAAATGAAAATTTGAAAAGGCAGCATGTCCATTATGCCACTTTCATTTGCTCTAT
>JAAEPI010000749.1 GCA_024232835.1 Cytophagales bacterium | reverse complement strand
GACTGGAACTATAGTAACATTTGGTCTGTTTAGATAGGTAATGCGAAATGGTCCAATAAATCTGCGTGCAAATTTTCGAATTTTTCCTGGTGGAACGTATGGTGCAGAAAGCCAAACTTTCTGCCCAACTCGGTATTCAGTTTGATGCACCTTTTGGTCATAGTTGTGCTTTTGTCGTTTCTGAGCTCTCTGAATATTAATTCTTGCTGCATTCCAAGCTTGTTGAAGTGATTCACGAACATCATCTATATATGAATCAATATCCCTTGTTTGAATTTTCTTTGGTGGGCATAAAGCAGCTTGAATTGGTAGACAGGGATCACGACCATATAGTAGAAAATATGGGCTTTCTCTAGTACTTTCATTGCTAGAAGAGTTTATGGCAAATTTGACAAAAGGAAGCAAAGTATCCCATTGCTTGCTGTTGTCGCTTACCAAACAGGCCAATGTATTTATAACAGTCTGAACTGTTCTTTCAGCTAATCCATTACAGCTGGGGTGGTATGGTGTGCTGTAAATCTTTCTGACATTTAACAGCTCATTGACTTCTCGAAACAGTTCTGCAGTGAAAGATGGTCCTTGATCAGTCAAAAGTTGGACAGGGCACCCATGGGAACAAATGAACTGTTGCACATATACACGAGCAATTTCAGTTGCCTTCAATGTTTCTACGCTGTATAGTTCTACCCATTTTGTCAGGTAGTCAACCATTACCAAAACATGTTTATTTCCATTCATAGTTAGTGGTAATGGACCTAGTGCATCAAGACCCACCAATTCAAAAGGCTGTATAACATTAATGGAGGTCAATGGTTCTCTGAACTTTGGAATTGGCATTTTTCTTGTTGCATAGATTTTGCAATTGGAGACATAGTCTTGAGTCATTTTTACCATGTCCTCCCAAAAGTATCTTCGACGTGACCGCTCCAATGTTTTGTAAAAACCAAAATGTCCACTTAGGATGTCATCATGCATTGCTGACATGATTTCTTCTTGCATTGATTGTGGTACCACTAATCGGTGTTTCCTTTTTTGATGGCTGTTGTAATCAGAATCTGCTTTGTATAGGCAGAGATTTGGACCTAATTGAAAATTGAGTGCATAATTTTTGAAGCTGTCAACATCCACCAATGGCAAAGTTCCATTTTCTAAATATTCTATTAGTGGTGAGAGGAGAGGATCTTTCCTTTGTCGCTGTCCAATGTCTTCACTTTTCATCATTTTGTCATTGTCATTACAAGGAAGTTCTTGAAAAGTAACTGGTTTGAGAGTACAGCAGTGATTAGATTCTGGATTGCTCAATTTCAGGCAGCAACACTGTTCTTCTGTAGTTGGAATTGGGTATCGACTTAGTGCATCGGCAGAAATGTTAGTTCGACCACTTTTGTGTTCGACAGTAAAATCATATTCCTGAAGCTGTAGCGCCCATCGTGCAATGCGACCCGAGATATCATTTTGTTTATGCATCAGGCATGTAAGGGGTGAGTGGTCAGTCTTAACGTTAAATTTTCGTCCCCAAAGAGCGGCTCGATGTACCTTAATGCTTGCTACGATGCTAAGGCATTCTTGTTCGATTGTTGAGTACCTCCTTTCATGTTTGTTGAGGGATCGACTATAATATGCTACGGGGTGCTGCAATCCATCACTGCCATCTTGACATAATACTGAACCTATGCCAACTTTTGAAGCATCGCACAGTAATGTGAATGGCTTGTTGTAATCTGGCAGAATAAGGACTGGAGCTTGGCATAGTTTGTCTCGAAGTGACTCAAAAGCATCTTGGCATTCCTTAGTCCACAAGAACTTGGTATTCTTTTGCATGAGATGATACAGTGGTGCAGCAATAGTACTAAAACTTGCAATGAATTTTCTATAGTATCCCACCAAGCCTAGGTATTTTCTCAAGGAGGTAAGATCAGTTGGTAGAGGAAATTTTGCTATTGCTCTTAGCTTGCTGGATTCTGGTCGAATCCCTTCCTTGCTAACAATGTGGCCAAGATAGATCACTTCTGGTGCACCAAATGTGCATTTTTGGGGCTTCAGTTTGAGATTGAATTCCTGCAAACGCTTCAATAAAGCTTCTAATTTAGTTAAATGATCCTCCCAAGTAGATGAAAATATAATAATGTCATCAATGTAGCACAGTACTCCATCTAGTCCTTTGATGACATTTCCCATTAATCTCTGAAATGTAGATGGTCCATTGTTCATTCCGAAAGCCAGGGTAGTGAATTCCCATAGTCCACTATGCACAATGAATGCACTCTTTTCAATGCTTCCATCATTGGCCAAAGGTACTTGCCAGTACCCTGCTGACAAGTCCAGAGTTGTAAAATATTTGACATTGACCAATTTTTCAAGGGTTTCATCTATTCTGGGGATTGGAAAACAATCTGGCAATGTCTGCAAATTTAATTTTCTATAATCAACAACAAAACGATTTGTCCCATCCGGCTTGCGAATTAGGATAACGGGGCTACTATAAGGAGATTTACTCTCTCGAACTATT
>JAAEPI010000748.1 GCA_024232835.1 Cytophagales bacterium | reverse complement strand
TCCACTGCATCCGTCAATTTAAACGGCAATTTTGCAGGACTAGTTCCATCGCGAGGGATTAATAGAAGACTCGAAGAAAGCGCTCCAAGTTCCTCAGTTAAAAGGTCCTCGAACTCATCCTCGGAAAAAATTCTTGTGCTTGCTGTATTTTTACCATTCATAAGATTTTCCTTCATGTGTTATTACAAACCATACCTCCCGTCAGGGATGCTTCATCATCCCCGTCCAACATTACAATCAATTACTAGATTCGGCACAATCACTATTCCTGCGCACCCAACAAAGGTGTCGAACACAAATATCGATAACTTTCGATGTACTAAATTTCCCCATCATTTGTAAATTACTTGTCAGGTAACGCTTTTATTGTTTGCTCTTTTCAGGAGTGTGCATATTCCGGCCCATTCCGATCACTGATTCTGGTTTAAACCGATCACCCATTCTGGAACATTCCGATCATTGATTCTGGTTTTATCCGATCACTTTTTCAGGATTTCCAGAATCGATGATCAGATAAAACCAGAATC
>JAAEPI010000747.1 GCA_024232835.1 Cytophagales bacterium | reverse complement strand
CGCGAAGTCAAACTGCGTCTATTGGAAAGTAATAATTATCACTGCGTCGACCATTGTCAAGTCAGACCCATGAATAAAAGTTGTATTTACAAACGGATTGACCTTATCGAGTAGTCTGGATTGGTAGAAAATGTTGCTGTTGTCCTAAGCAGGCGCTATCGATATTTCAAATTCTGAAATCGTTTTACATCAGATTAGAACCGCTTTTATTTCCAGGCGGATTGCTTCGGCGTCAAAACTGCCTAAGCAACGGGTCGAGAAAGTTTATCTCGCCGTTCTATTGCACGATATCGGCGCACTCTCTCTGGAGGAGAAAATTCAGCTTCATTCCTGATTTGAAACAATTTTTTCAATTTACTGCACTCCAGGCAGCATTATTCGATCTGTAGAGCATGTTATGGCCTGCTGCGGATGCTGTTTTGAACCACCACAGGAGTTGGCTCGATTGGGATGCGCCGATTGATGCTCCCAATGTCGTTGAATTGCAAATCGTATTGTTGGCCGATACAATCGAAAGGTCTCTTGCTAGGAGACTGTCGGACTTATCGTGAAGCGACTGCAAAATCGGCTGATCGGCCCATATTTCCAACCAATCTCGATAAATAGCCCTGCTATTCACTCTCAATTTCTTGAATATCTGGTCTCGAACATCCAATATTTCGTTTCGATCCAGAAAGTTCGACAATCTGCTAGTAAATGATAGCAAAATTATTTGGTATTTGCTGGTTATTATGGAAAAGGTATGTTTTT
>JAAEPI010000746.1 GCA_024232835.1 Cytophagales bacterium | reverse complement strand
GCAACAACATCTATCTAATAAAATCAAAATCTAGTTTCACTGCACAATGCAACACAACAACCTAGATAATCAGTCACAAATCAGAAAAACTTATTATTATTTTTTCCATTCTTGATATGGAGGGCCACCATTCAATATATCCTCTAGAAATCTAATATAGTTGATAGCCAAATATAGAATTTGCTTCCACCAAACACATTTTTCCCCAGGAAAAGTTGGCAAAATAGCTCCCAAATTTATGAGCTCCTCCTTCAGTTTTTTATGCTAGTTCCTTTCTCTCTCTGTCTCTCTTGCCCTATTTGAATTGTTCATCCCATCCTGTTCCTCTTCAGAATCATCCTCATCATCATCTGTATTATACATGCTCACTTCTTTGGAAAGTTTAACTTTGGACACATCTTCCAATTCTGTTGTCCATTCCTCAAAGAAAAATTCAATACTAGGAAGAGTAGAAGCCATGGTTTCAAATAGGGAATGGTGAACAAAGCAGATGTGGAAGAGATTGAAAGGAACACATAGAGTCATGCATTCTCAACAAAGAAATTTCTCAAGGACAAATTACCCATAAAGGATGAGGTTTCAGTCGAACTCTACAATGAGCAATGTATTGCAGCAACATAAGTAAGCAGTTTTCTTACATAGAAATATCCATGTTGCAGCAACACTACCATGGTATATCTTGCAGCATTAACCATCTTGCATCTAAATTGCATCTAAATTTTCTGGGAATAAAATCCTCTTGCAGCTCATCCATCTTGCATGATGGCATTGCAAGAGGGTCTTGCAGCAACATGATGCCCGGCGGGCATTTTGCCCGGCGTAGCCCGGCGGGCAACCCTGCCCGTTCCTGAAAGACGTATTGGTAGCGATTCGAATTCGAAATCGTTGCAACGATCGCTCAGTACAACCTCATTCGATCTCAATTCTCAACCCTAGTTTAAATCAATCGATCTACAAGTCCAAGTGGT
>JAAEPI010000745.1 GCA_024232835.1 Cytophagales bacterium | reverse complement strand
GCAGAGAAACACACTGCCCAGGAGTTCCGATTTTTCACGACCACTATGACAAGAATAATAAAAATTAAGAAAACCCATAGGTGGAAATACACGATAGTAGCACCAATACTGTACAACAATAGTAATAATAATAATAATAGAAAAAACAAGTATTCTTTTCATTTTCCTAAAATTCGCATTTTGGAGACTTCTTTCTCCTTCTCCAGTCCCAACTGACTCCCTCCTTTCTCATCACCATCACCACGTCCTCGATATCCACTTCCACTCCTGACTCCACATCCAATTCCACATCTGATTCCGTGTCCGATTTCGCGTCCAAGTCCCTTGATGGGCTTACTAACCCTTTCTCCACTGCCGATCTCTCTGACAGATTTTTTAAGCAGGTTTTGCCATCATTTTTCCTTTCTCCTGCACTCTCATGCTAGAAATGGTCACTGGCTCACTCCAAATGTTTCCTGGTATGCTTCTCTCTACTTGCGTCACCCTTTAGGAATTTTAAGTCATTTGGGTATAATTCAACTTTGGAGCCATTTTGGTATACAATGAATCTATTTTCCCATCAAAGTTCAAATCGCTCATCTGTCTCAAAGTCATTTGGTGATTTGGTTGTTGTTGCAAAGAATCTTCTTT
>JAAEPI010000744.1 GCA_024232835.1 Cytophagales bacterium | reverse complement strand
GTCGTCAAGGACTGCTTCAGACTGGGCCGATTTACTCCAGATCAGCCCAGACCGCGTCTGTTGAAAGTTGTCTATGGGGACGAATCTGAGGTTTCTACGATTTTGGCGAGGAAGGCAAATCTGAAAGGGAAAGAGAAATGGAATGGCGTTCGGATTCGCCGTTCCATGACCAAAACTGAGAGGGTCCATCTCAGCTTATGCTTCGCCAGGGCCCAGCAATTGAATTCTACTAGAAACGATAGAAACGAGTCGCATGAAGACGTGTTCTTTTTCGTTCGTCAGAATGATGTACATAAATCCGCGAGTGTTAAAAAAGCAGGGTGATAGGGTGGTTTGGTCTTGGCGCGATTCGGGAAATGCGTAGGGCGGGTAAATCTTCCTTCTCCATTTCGTGTACCTACACCTTTAAAGAAACCTGTGTTGCACTGTTTATATTTTAACTCGCGTAGTATTTGTAATAAGCTAGGGGCGTTGCGCGGTGAGCTAGTTTCCTCCCATTTCGATATCATTTGTATCACTGAAACTTGGCTAAATGATAGTATTCCCGATTCTCTCATTCTTTATGACACCGATTACAAGATTCTTCGCTATGACAGGGTTTGTAAACGTGGCGGTGGTGTTGCATTGCTTTTCAAAAACGACATCAAGATTGCACCTGTATCTTTGGACGTGAAATTTTCTTCCCTTGAAATTACCGCGCTAGATGTTATTTCCAGTTCATTTCGAATTCTTCGTGTTGTTTGTGCTTATGTATTTACGTCCTGATTGTGATCCCTTCCACGTTTCACTTCTTATTGAGTGTAT
>JAAEPI010000743.1 GCA_024232835.1 Cytophagales bacterium | reverse complement strand
GATGCTATTTCCTCAAGACAAGACGCTGAAAGTTTCGAAAAGAAAAAGAGGTCCAGCAATATCGTGATTAAAGGTGTCCCTGAGAGCGATTCCGACAAAGCAGCCGACCGAAAAAAAGAAGATTTGGACTATGTAACAAAAATCGGCGACGTAAAGCCTGGGGAGGTTGTGAAAGTATTTAGAGCAGGAAGAAAAGATGAGGAATCTCCTAACCCGAGACCCCTCATTGTCACTTTGAACTCTCCCGACTTGGCAAATCGGCTGCACAAGTATGGAAATGGGAATAGAGTGCTGCTTGACAAGGTGTTTTGGTGGATCAACCCTGACCTCACCACAAATGAAAGGAAAAGAAACTTCGAATGTAGAGAATTGAAACGAGCGTTGTTGCAATCTGGTAGAACTTTTCCATCAGCTACTCCCATTTCATTGCACAATTTTTAAAGCTAATATATCACTCGGGTAGCCATTTAAGAAGTCCAATGTAACCTTTACATACTTGAAAGACAATATATTTGTGATACTTGGGAATGATTTGGAAAGTGATTTTGTTTGATATTGTATGTTTAGAAGAG
>JAAEPI010000742.1 GCA_024232835.1 Cytophagales bacterium | reverse complement strand
GATACCAGTTGAAGAAAAGGCCGGATTATATTTTGTCCCAGTGCAGTCAATGGAAAATGTGACGTCAAAACAAGAAGGACCATATACAAGACGGGTCGAGCGGTACAAGAAACACAAAGACATATGTAATATTATGAAGAATGGACGGCACGCTGATAAAGCATTAACAACCAAAGAGGATAAGAGTGAAGCATACAGAGCAGCACCGGCGCAACGATATTGGAAAGATTCTCGGAGCACAATCAATGCTCGGAACGCGGCGTATCGATGGCATCTGGTACACCGTATAGCCGGACACCCCAGTAGAGAAGTAACGGATGGTTTAGTAAGAAGTGGTAAATTTGGATATATACCCATGTGTGATGAAAAAGATAAGTTTTGCCCATGTTGTGCTAGGGCCGGGCATGCAAAACCAAAACACAGGACTATTTCGAAGAAAAGAACAGTAACTACACGAGTTGGCGCAGTTTGGCACTGTGATTTGGCGGGACCGTTTAAGCAGGACAGATTAGGGAGAAAATACATGATGAACTTAGTCGATGAAGCATCCGGATTTGTATGGTCATGTCCTCTGAAGAAAAAGAGGGAAGCAGCTAGTGGATTCAACAAGTTCTTATCCTGGCTTCGTGATCAGGTTAGTGATAGTAACGCATCAGGGAAATCGAAAATACATTTCATTAGTGTGCTACATTCCGACCGAGGGGGAGAGTTTACATCTGGACCGGTCGGCAATGAAAAGAAGAGGTCATATTTTGATAAAATTTGTATGAAACATGGAATTAAAAGGAGATTAACGAGTGCATATTCACCACACCAAAATGGACGAGCGGAGCGAGCAAATAGAACTTTATTCAAAAGTATGCGCTGTGCACTGATGGATTCAGGAATGAAATGGAAATATTGGGTGGATGCATATTTTGTTGGATTGAATGCAAGGAATAGAATACCTAGAACAGGGGGAAGAGCGTCACCATTTGAAATATTTTACGGTTATTGTCCTGAATTTGCGACAATGATGCCTTTTGGAGCAACAGCTATACTGGGAAAACGAGGCAGTAAGAAAGATATAGATAAAGGAATAATAGGAAGGATGATAGGATACCCATCAGATACGAATGGTTGGAAATTTATTATCAAGGGAAAGAACAAACCAGTGGTCACAGAAGACGCAATTTTTGATTTAAGAACATTCGAAGAGCAAGCTTTGCGACATGCGGTTCAAGAGAGTAACGATGAAGAAGAAGATAACGGATTACCGTTAGGAGGAACAGATGCAGAAATTAGAGAAGCAATTAAAAAATATGAAAATGAAATAATAGAAGAAGCAAAACCACAAGATGAACCCATCGCAAATAGGACCAAGAGCAAAACTCAAGAAAATAACAAAACAGGAGGAGTACAAAACATTAAAGAAAACCCCGAAGATAATGTTGGAATGAAAGTTGCAAGAAAATTCGAAGGAAAATTTTGGGAAGG
>JAAEPI010000741.1 GCA_024232835.1 Cytophagales bacterium | reverse complement strand
CTCAGTTCAGAAATTCAAAATTGGGATTTAAGGAAGAGGGAACAATCATTATCTCCAAAATTCAAAAACCACAGAAAGACGAGGAATTTTACGTCAACATTCTCAAATCAAAAAATATCCAAATCGATCAAACCTGTCTGACAAAAATCTTTGGCAGATGGAATGTTAAGAAATTTAAGTCCAAGTATAAAGGAGACCTCGACCGGCTCCAACAACCCGAAAGTAAAAGTGATGAGGCATTTCCGCCCTTTTTACATACTGATGCTTCAATCTTCAAATCTCCTGCGCGATTGGATCTGAACTTCATCTCTTTGGTAAACAAGTTGAAAGATCAACCGATCAGTCTGGCCAATCCCGGAATTTTTCTGTTTCTTCCCTACCTAAATCGGCTTAAAATTTTCGAGAAAGCAGGTTCCATGATGGACTTGGATCCTGATCGCTCATACAGTTGGTTTTCCCTTCTCCTCCTTGATCTCGGGAGAATTTGGGCGGGGCTTTCGAGTATTTCGAAAGCATGTCAAACTTATGAAATGAGCCTTCCACTCCTTTCTGGTTTAGTGAATATGCCAACGAAAACTTCTCTCCTTGAAGGACTCGCTGAAATCAATGAAGATCAGTTACTGCAATTAAGAAGGTATTTAACTCAAGCGAGCCGTCAACATCAACTAATTCAGAGCAAACGCATTGCCTTAGAT
>JAAEPI010000740.1 GCA_024232835.1 Cytophagales bacterium | reverse complement strand
TATTTTATACGGATGAATACTGCACTTGTCAAAAAAGTCTGATTTCAACAGAACTAGCGGTATTGAATATCGATACGGCGGTGATGGATACGCCGCGAATAGTAAATCCCGCTATACGGGTCCAGTTGGTTTCCCAAATCAAATAGAAAATCCCACTAAATCCGCGCTGTTGTGGTAGTTTTTCACCTTGATGGCGCTAATTGCGGTAGCTATATGGGCCGGTTATATAAATATAACGAAAGTTACTGCAATTGAGCTGCCGAATGCGATTTTGGTGCAGCTGCGCTTGGTTAAGTCGAATACAAATCAAATTCCGTCCTTATAATCAGCAAAATAAATTCCCCTGCTCGTCCGGATTTGTCCTCTTCTCCTCTGTGATACTGGTGTGGTTTGTGTGCAATAAAAGGGGGGTAGATTCAGCCAAAATCGCCTGCCCTTCGATGATTGTGATGTATGATGAAATGAATGCAACAAATATGTATGTACGTCGTGGAGACTTCTTCTCTGATGTCTTCCTTGTGATAAAGCCAACAAGATCCGTTGGTTATGCGTTAGGTAACGGTTGTTGGATTGTCGCTCTGATTGGACGACTGAAAGGAATTTGTAGTGACACAGATCTCGTAATTACGATTGACGTATCAAATAGATATAGCGATCTTGTTTAGACAGAAATTCAATAACCGAATCGAGTGTAATACCACTTCCTGATTGGTTAATGAGGTGAGAGATATGAACCAAGTAATATCGGATTCTGCTAATGATCTAAAGAATAAGAATCTGATCTGAAATAATTTGAAACTTCCAAGAATTTTCTTAGTGCCATATTTAAAACGGATCCAAATTCAATTTGCCGTGTCTTCGTGAACAGCAATAATAATGTTGTGGAATATGATATTCAACTGGCTTGAGCCGTGATCTTTGGTGAGCTCATGTGAAAGACCAGACAGCTCTCTGACTCCATAATTTTCTGAGGTCAATCTTGAAC
>JAAEPI010000739.1 GCA_024232835.1 Cytophagales bacterium | reverse complement strand
GACGAATATTACTGAGCAAATTGCCAACCAAAGTGCGTCTGCTCAGAAAGAAAGAGAGGAGTATAGCCAGCGGTTATCTAAGCTGGAAGATAATTTGAAAGCACATATTTCTAGAGTTTCCGCAAAGGAGATCCCCAAAGTGAATCCATCCCCAAGTGTGAGTCCGGAAATAGATAAACCTTGCACCTCTATGAATATTTTTACTGCTGCTCCCCATCTTTTGTCCGAAGTTTATACGCCGTGGGTCCCCGAGGATGAAGTTATGCCTCTTCAATGTGTTGAGGTTCCGAAACTCAAAGTCAATGTTGAAGGAAAAATTTTTAAATGTATAATCGATACTGGCGCGGGTCCGTCCTTAGTAGTGTCCGAGAGTTTGGGTCGTGAAATATTATCTAGGAAATATAGAACTAAAGCCGAAGTTGACAAGGCCATTAAAATAACAGACACGTCCACATCCATTTCTGATTGCCAAGGCAAAGAGGTTAAAATAATTGGTCAAGCGATAGTGAGATTGAAGCAAGGCAGTGTATCATGTAACACCCCGATGCTATTATTACAAGGCGATCAGAAAAATATGGAACCATTGATCGGCATGTATGGGTTAAAGCAGTTAGGCCTGCAGTTG
>JAAEPI010000738.1 GCA_024232835.1 Cytophagales bacterium | reverse complement strand
GATATGTGTGAACTACCTTCAACTTCAGCTTGATTGTGACGAAGATGAAAAGTTCAGAGAAGAATTTTTCAATTACCCGCATTATTATCTGAACGTAAAAGTGGGAATGACAATTCCAAAAGACGTGGCGATACTGTTTGACACCACTGGAACGAGTCCTTCTGTTTGTGTGATGACAGACGATGGAGATCACTATGAAGTCATAGAAGGACAATGTTCACTTGAAATTATTGCTGACTTGAAATCCGGAGATAAAATAGATGAAATTGTGAAAACAAAGAAATCCAAAGAAGTTGACGTGTATTTGCCTGAGCATCTGAAAGGCAGTAAGACCGTTGTAAAGCTTCCTTTCCTTGATGTAAGGGCTGATATGCTTGGTGAAATTAAATTTGAAGACTCCGAAATAATATTGACTTGTGCTTAGTGCTATCAGCTTCGGAAGATTGCTATCTGGACAAATCGACAGCAGGAGCATTTAACGAAACCGGGAGTAGGTCCGATAAAGATTTTGGACATCGTAATTTTTTTCGGACTGACTTCCGGTTGTCG
>JAAEPI010000737.1 GCA_024232835.1 Cytophagales bacterium | reverse complement strand
TAAACAGCGGTCTTCTTCGCTGACATTGGGGTTGGTTTTCAGGTAGCCTTGCAGCCATTTGCAGCCGCGTAGCAATAATTCATCCATATCTGGTTCCAATAGTTTAGTCAAATTCCATAGTTTGATTGTAGTATCATCACTTCCTGACGCAAGCATTTTGCCATCAGGGCTGAAGTTGACACTAATAACATAATTGCTATGTCCTTTTAATGTCTTAATTTCAGAGCCATCTTCTATATTCCACAGCTTAATTGTATTATCCCAACTTCCTGAAGCTAACGTCTTACCATCTGGACTGAAATCAATAGTTCTTACTCCTTTTGAATGACCTTTTAACGTAATAATTTCAGAGCCGTCTTCCACATTCCATAGCTTGATTGTGTTATCCCAACTCCCTGAAGCTAAGACCATACCATCTGGGCTGAATTTCACACTGAATACATTATCAGAATGTCCTTTTAATGTTCTAATTTCAGAGCCGTCTTCTACATTCCACAGTTTGATTGTATTATCCCAACTTCCTGAAGCTAAAATTTGGCTGTCAGAACTGAATTTGACACTTCTGACAACTTTAGAGTGCCCTTTTAATGTTCTGATTTCACAGCCTTTACCTATATTCCATAGTTTGATTGTATTATCTCGACTTCCTGAAGCTAAAACCCTGCTGTCAGAACTGAAACTGAGGCTATACACATTTTCAGCATGCCCTTTTAATGTCCTGATTTCAGAGCCGTCTTCCACATTCCATAATTTGATTGTACTATCCCAACCTCCCGAAGCGAGCATTTTGCCATCTGGACTGAATCTAACACTATATACATTATCAGAATGTCCTCTTAATGTTTTGTTTTCACTGCAATCATCTATATTCCACAACTTAATTGTGCAGTCATAACTTCCTGAAGCAAGCATCTTGCCATTTGGACTAAAATTGACACTTCTGACATAATTAGAATGACCTATTAAAGTGCTAATTTCACTGCTATCTCCAATATTCCATAGTCTGATAGTACGGTCAAAACTTCCTGAAGCAAGTATCTTCCCATCAGGACTGAAGTTAAGACTATAAACAGAATTATAATGTCCCTTTAACGTCTTCATCATACTGCCGTCTTCTACATTCCATAGTTTGATTGTTCTGTCAGTGCTACCCGAGGCTAAAATTTTGCCGTCTGGACTGAAATTCACATTTCTAATATAATTAGAATGGCCTTTTAATATGATAATCAACCTGCCATCTTCAACGTTCCACAGTTTGATTGTATTG
>JAAEPI010000736.1 GCA_024232835.1 Cytophagales bacterium | reverse complement strand
CTTGTGGGCAATTTTAGCGATGGGCCAGCAAGCAGGGGGGAGATCGGAAGAGGAAGACCCTCATCCGATTGGGTATTCCCAACGGTCAGGCCTATGCATGGAGTCGTACCCGAATGGGCGGCTGGGCAGTAGCTCAAAGCCCCATTCTACGGACGACCATCACCTTGCGAAGATTGAGGAGAAGAGGCTATCGTTCTCTAGTGGAACATTACCTAAAAGTTTCTCCGTTACTTAATGAACGGCCGTATACGAGACCCGTACGTACGGTGGTGTGCGAGGCGCACCGTGGGCTTATGGCTCACGGCCGTCTACTCGATTATAGCCTTTAATTCATTATTTGATATTGTTTCAAATCGGCCCGACTGATACTATCTCCTGAAACAAGTTTATAGTGTCTTTCTTGAACAACTTTTATTTGATCGTCTTGAACAGTTAGTTCAAACAATGCTATTAGTTCTTCTTCCATGAATTGGGCTGATATTGCCCGGCAAATTAAAGTAGGGTACTTTTCAGAACAACACTTAATGTCTTGATTGGTTTGTACAACTGAAAGCTGATCATTACCACCCTTGGCCTGTACGGGCATCACAAAATGAGCACCTCTTTTATCTATACCTACATAAATTTCGTCAATTTCGATTTGTCCAACTTCTTTTACAGTTGTTCGGAGATGGTTTTGCATCGAATACGTAGTAAGCCCAAGGAATACATCGATCAATCTATTATACCTAATTTTAGCTAAAAGAGCTTGTTCATCAGATAAGGAGTATTGGCTAACGATTTCAGGAGTAGCATCTGGAATTTTTATGGTCATTAATTCCCTATTGGGAACAATACGATTGATCTTGACAAGTTTAAAGCAATATTGTGCCCTACCGACACCTTCAATAATCCATTCCTTTCCTTTTGGTTGAGTCTTAAGAATAGATTCTGGTAAAGCAGCTCTGTATCTAACAGAATATACAACATCACCGAGATTTTTTGGTAAATCGAGATTTAGTTCTGTTGCTGTGGTCTCAAAATCTTCTCGCTTGAACAACACTTCCTCTGTACCTTTTGTATAGCGATCAAAGAATATCTTTTCAATAAGTATTTGATACCTGTTAGTGCTTTTTTTCAAACTGAGATCTTTTGTAGTTTTTCTATTTCTTCTTGTTTTCTCTTTTTAACACCGCTTTTCCGATCTCTCTTTCCAATTGGGTTTTCAACACCCAAATATTTTGAAGCTGTGGATATGTCCATGTAGAGGAATTTTTCATTACCAAGCGATAATTTTTTCTTTGGTTGTTCGGCTGTGTAAGGAAGAACCTTCATTATCTCTTTTGCCATGTTGAACGCGAGAGGTGGTGGCACAGCGTTTCCAATTTGTCGTGCTCCGTGCCATTTTGTTGAATGAAATCTAAACCAATCTGGAAATCCATGAAGTCGAGCCATTTCTCTCACTGTCACACATCTTGAATACTTATAATGTATAGGTCTGGGACTTGTGAAAGCACCTCTTGACGAGTCAGTTCCTGCTCTTAAAGTATTTGATACTCCATTTTCAGGGAGTCTGAAAAAACGAGAGATTGGCTCAATAGTACCTTGAGAAGTTTGACTAAAGCGATTTCTTGATATAAGTGAATGATCAGTTCTTCTTGAGCAGGTAATAATATTAGAATCCCATTTTCTTCTATATCCATATTTAAATGAGGACGTTTTTGAACACCTCATTTCTGATGAATAGCCTCTGGCATTTTTGAGATAACTAGCATCTACTTGATCGCTTTTAAGCAGTTGTTCAAAATTCTCGGCATCTGGTAAATCACCTAAAGCATCTTTACAAGAAATCGTTATCTCTGTTGGAAGAGGGTAATCTGGAAGATTGCTTCCGATTTTTGAACCAATCAAGAAAAGCCTTTCTCTACTTTGTGGTACTGAAAAATCTTTTGCATTTAGAACCTTCCATGGGAGTCGAACATTATACCCACTCTTCTTCAATTCCATAATTATCTCTTGAAGAAAATTTTTATGCTTCCCTATTGTTAAGCCCTTCACATTCTCAAAAAGAAAATGAGTAGGTTTTAATTCCTTTATTAGTCGTATGTAATCTTTAACAAGTGAGTTGCGGGGATCATCAATTGCTCTTTGACCAATCAGTGAAAAACCTTGACAAGGAGCGCCTCCTATAAGAACGTCTATTGTATCTGACCTTTTTAAGTTACACTGACTCCTTAAATAATCGCCATTAATTTCCTTAACAGACTTGGCAATAACTGTCGTATTCGGAAAATTAAATTCATGAACGATGGCATGGATTGGATCAATTTCTACTGCGCAAATAATATCAAATCCTGCTTGCTCAAATCCTAAACTAAGACCACCGGCTCCTGCAAATAAATCAACTACAACTGGTCTTTTCTTAAGTGTCATTTTACAATATTAATACGTCAGAATTAAAAGTTTAAAGATAGAAGTTCGCGGAATGAATTGGAAGAAGTAATTGCTTTATTGCGTATTGGCTATAACGACTAAATAAAATGAGTGCGCTCACTTTTGCTATAAGTGCTAGGCTTACGACTTAGCCCAACGATTTCTACGAAGCAAGCAAGTGCATTCATTTTATTGTCTGTTATGGGCTTTTAATCTGTTATTCCTTAGGTGGAACGAAAAGGATAGCTTCAAATGGGACGTTGTTAAACCTTAGTGTATCAGGGAGATCCCAAAATCGGAATGCACTCTGCCGATAAACATACGTTCCTTGAAATGTGCCTGTGACCGTTTCCTCATTGATTTCAGATAATTGTATCCATGCAGGCTCACCTTCATACAACTCAAAACGCTCGGTTAGCGCATCTACGTTCCAAGTATAAAAAATTGAATGAGGCTGTAGTTTGGACGGATGATCTTCCTCAAAAATGCGTTTCACAAGGTTTTGCCTGTTTAATGTACGCGCAATAATTTGGAAGTCGAGAGTGAGTTCCATTTCACATCCGGCATTGATAAAATCAGCGGATATATTTATTAAAGAATCTGACTCTTGAGATCCAACATACTCTGACCACCTCCTGAAGGAGACATATTTAAATTCCCATATTGTGGTATCATTCACTTGTGCGACCATTTCCCCGATAGGAGCAGGACAGCTAGGTTTTGGGTCGTCACTGCAACAAATGAAAATGGAGCAAACGATCAGACTTATGAAGGTTATTGTCTTCTTCAAATCGGTTTCTTTATCCTTAAATATAGAATAATGATGGGAGCTTTTCATGCTCCCATCATTTGATGTAAGAATTTATCGTTCAATAATCATTCTTTTACCTTCTAATTCTTTACCATCAACAGTGACAAAAAGTTGGTAAAGCCCCTGATCGAGCCTTGAAACATTAAACTGTAGTTCATCACTGGCATTAGATCTTCCTTGATATAACTTATGGTTTCTACCTGTCATCATGCTGTAGGCCTCAACGACAATTCTACCTTCAATCGGAGTGCTAAATGATAGTTTTGCTATATCAGATACTGGATTTGGGTATAAAATAAGCCTCAGAGACTGATTCTCTGTGATAGGCTCGGCATCTAGCAATTCGTTTTGGCTGGCTTGTTGCAAGCATGGCTTAAACGAATTTTCACAATCGATGTTGTCAATATAGACGTATTTGAAAGCAGTACGAACCTGACCATCTGAACAGGTAACCGTCAACCTAAAGGTTACGCTATTGTTATTATCTAAAGGAAATACTCTGTAAGAAACAGAACTGCCTGTACCAAGAAAATTGTAATTGAATCCATCATGACTTACTTCCCATCTGTAAGTTCTACTAGCACAATTGGACACAGACGCACTAAGTGTAATTGTTTCTCCGATTTGAGCGAAGGTTGTACCACTTATGCTGACGACCATGTCATCAAAATCGTCGTAACAACCAACCACTGGCGCAGCATTTTTCAGTTGAACAAAGTTATTCCGATTAGATGTGCCCGTGTTGTCTCTTGCTTTAGAATGTGCCTTTACAGAAGGGTTTGAAAAGTGTAAAACTCTTGAGCCTTGAGTAGTGCCACTTGCCACCACACTTTTTTGATAATGTTTTTTCCCTAAAAACCAGTTGCGGTAGAACCAATTGTGTCCTTTTGCTGTATTGCTTAAGTTAGGAACATTTGTGCGACTAT
>JAAEPI010000735.1 GCA_024232835.1 Cytophagales bacterium | reverse complement strand
CATCAAAGTTGGTGATATTAATGGTTCTGCAACAACAAATTTAACACAGGTGATTGATAGAAACCTTCGTGGAAATTGGCAAATCTTCCTTGAAGATGCAATGATGAAACCTGGAGAAACCTATCACTGGCCATTGAGCACACCTGCTCTCATGCAGATAGAGGGCTTCCAGTTTACTTTGGAATATGATCCTAATGTATTGGAAATTATTTCAGTAGAAGAAGGTATCTTGCATGATGATAATATTGGTGAACATTTACGGGAAAGAGGCCTATTGACAGCTAGCTGGCAACGAAATGAAGGATATTCTCATGGAGAGAAACTCTTTGGTCTTGTTGTCCGTACCACTAAAAAGGCGAAATTGAGTGAACTACTGAAATTAGGATCTGGTTTTACAGCTGCTGAAGCTTATAACTATGCTAATGAAGATGAGTTGATAAATATTGAATTACAGTATTTTGAAAAAGCTGTTTCTGGATTGGAATTGTATCAAAATATTCCAAACCCGGTGACGGAACAGACCATTATTCCATTTTACCTGCCTGGT
>JAAEPI010000734.1 GCA_024232835.1 Cytophagales bacterium | reverse complement strand
GTTGGAAGGAAGAAAGAATTTAAGTTCGTTATAAACTCAATCTTGTAGTATAAACCCAAAAGCAACGTTTACCTTGATCGCTTTAGAATAATTTGCCAAAACTTCCTTTAGTTTGGAAACAATTTCATTGTCACTGTCAACTAGCAGAGGAAAATGGTAGACATCTTTAAGGACACCTTTCTTAGCACTATGCTTAATAGTTTTCCAGTTGCGCTGATAAACCTCCCTATATTTTTCGGGTATTTGATTCAATGTGAGCGAATCCATGACGTTTAAGTGTTAAAATCCGTCCCTTATATAGGCAGCTAACTATGGTTCTAGGTTGAACCCCGCAGCAGCGCCTCGCGACATCACCTCTGCAGCAGCACCCCGCGAGGAGGGCCCCGCGAGGAGGGGAATGTTAAATCTAGAGAATAGCAGGAATCAGCGGCACGATGGTGCTGAGAATTGTTGCGAGAATTGAGCCTCCTTTTTGTACAATCAATTTTCCTTGTGGTTTGTTAGCAATCTTTCGAATATAATGCTTGTGAGGTTTTAACTTCTTAACATGATGTGGTTTCATTTTTAGGGTGCCGTCAAGAATGTAGCGAAATAAAACTTTTATAGCCTTTGCAAGACTGGGATTGTCGTTTAGAATAGTGTTAAACTTTTCACCTCTTTGCTTTGATAACATTTTTAGCTCATCATGATGCGATATAATTCTCTTTTCTTTTTCAGTTATGTTG
>JAAEPI010000733.1 GCA_024232835.1 Cytophagales bacterium | reverse complement strand
TGGAAATGATAGATGATGTCGATTCCAGTCAGCTTTATTTTTGGGAATTTCCTAGTCCTAAGGAGGTTTGTGACCGCAATCTCTTTTTTACGCATTGGGGTTATTTTGAGCCATGGGATTCTTACCGAAATTATTTAATAGCTAAGCAGCATTGTGGCCTTCAAGAGCAGGATGAAGGAAATTCCGGTACGTTCACTAATTTTGCACAAAATGATCAGGCCTTGTATTCCCTTCATGCCTACCTCATGTACTTAAAATTTGGTTTTGGTCGTGCAACTCAGGATGCTGGGATTGAAATCAGGCGAGGTGCGATGACCAGGGAACAGGCTGTCAATCTTGTAAGGCTTTACGATGGTCAATATCCTGAAGAATTTTTGCCAACATATCTTGAATATTATGGAATGACTCAGCAACACTTTGACGATGTGATTGATCGGTGGGTTAACAAATCCCTTTTCACAAAGGTTCAAGGTCGCTGGTCTCCTAATTTTAAATTAACTTAAGCATGGGTAATCGAGTTGCTGTAGTTGATTATGGATCAGGCAACCTTCGTTCGGTATGCCAAGCGTTTCAATATTTGGAAGTGGAAG
>JAAEPI010000732.1 GCA_024232835.1 Cytophagales bacterium | reverse complement strand
TTCATTGGGTCTTTTCTAAGTGGAGCTTGATGTGATTGAGGGAGGGACACCATAAGTATGTGAAGCATAGCCTACTGATCCCAATGGGGAAGGTGAGGCACAATGACACAATCCAATGAGTGACCATCATAGGATTGTGGATGTGCTCTGAGTGTCATGCTAATGAGTGGGTATCTGGTGTAGTAATCAGACTCTCAGTTTGTCAGCTTGTACCCTGAGATGATCACTTCCAATTACAGTTTTAACCCCCCAGTTATCTGGGCTCTCTGTCCTAGTGTATTGTCTACCAAAGTGGAGACTTCCTGCATTATTTCCAGTGGTAACATGGTGCCAGCTGTTGTTGATTCTGGTGACCCTTATGCTTCAATATGTTTCTAGTGAAGGACGAGTGTCTTGTGCTGTAGAATTTGAGTGCCATTTGATTGTATTCATTATCTAAAGCCATTATCCCAGGTTGTGAAGTCTTAGGGACCAAGCTGCAACTACCGGACGTACATAGTTCTTTAGCTCCAAGGTTAGGGTGCCAGGCTTGTAGCCCAAGGGTTTTGGTTCAATTCCCGACCCACCCAAGTTGGTGGGGCAAGTAATTAACCATTGCTCTCCCCCATCCTCCTCCATGACTGAGGCAACCTGAACATGGTACCATCACTTCACACTGCTACCTTGGGGTGCTATTTGGGGGTTCTCCTTTGCACAGGTGAGGCAAAATGGCATTTTCTGTGTGGTGTTGAGTACTGTGTCACAATGCCAATGGGAGTTTCCAATGTGCTCTTTTTTCAATGTGCCCTTCCTTCCTTAGTGTGCTGTTTGAGGTTAGTTGTACTAAGTCACTAGATGACTTCTCAGAGTTCCATAATGTGTCTATAGTTCATCAATAACAACGTCAACTCTTCTGTTATGAAGCTGTTCTGAGCGTTTGTACAGGTTTCTGTGTGTCTTCTGATGGCCGCCTATATTATCACCATACTATTAATGAAACTGAAACAAGATTTTGTGTAAACTATTATTAATAAACAATCTTTTTGTCAATAACTTATCTTAACATTAGCGTTGCCATACAGCTACACAGCCATTACTACAAACCATTGGTAGCCTACACAGTAAAAAATGGGATTTCAATATTTCAGAGTAAACTTATATACATCCAGATAGAGCTATTGGACTCGAGAGTCAATTTACTCTAATAGTGGAGTCATAAGTTAATTTAAAATTTTGCAGATATACAGTGTAATTTCAACTCTCTTAATATTCACAAAATATTGACTGGAAATCACTCTGAAAATGTTAAGCTAACCAAAGAGTAAAAATAAAACTTTTTTTGAGTGGAACCAAATATTATCCTGAATAGAGTTAATTTAAAATCTAAGCGCATAGGTATAGGGTATATTATAGGGTAAATGGTACATATTAACACTGGTATTGTGTAGTTTATCATTTTAAAGAAGTGAAACAGAATATGCATTTGAGGGTATTGATGACTGTGATGATATGTCAAATGCATATAATTGGCTTTACAGTGAGGTACAAAGTCAAATGAATCCTTAGAATTCTACATTTCCGCCTGGTCATTAAATGCTAAAACCTGTGAAGTTTTGTCCCATTTCACAATTCATGCCTGACACTTGGCACAACTCTTTCCCCTAGATGGGGGTACTGATTGGTAGAGGTTTTGAGTTTATATCTTATGTTTTCAAGATAATATTAAGTTTATAAAGTGGTACTCTTTAGGCGGAGATTGCTTTTTACATGTTCAAGCTCACTTTTCTCCTATACTATACCAGGTATGTTCATGCTGACACTTCTACAGACATCCCATATGTGTCAGCTTTCATTTGATACCAAGTTTTTGTCTGTGGCCCTTATGGTTGCCGAGATAATCACAATTTTCTGTACGTATGTCGTGTTACACAAAATAACAGAATATCTTCCTAAAATACCTCATAAAAGTCACAAAAACATTTTTTCAGCCTGACAACCACTCTAGAATTCCACCTGTGGGTCCCTTCTGACTAAAAAAATAGGTTGTCATCTTGTACCCTGACATGTCCGCAAATTTCTTAACGGAAGCACTTTTCAGGAATGGCCCCTACACTAATTCCCTCCTTTCTCGCAGTCTCGCTGTGAGTATTTTGCATCTGGGGAAAAAGCGCGTCCCCAAATGGCGGCGAAGATCGTGTATTG
>JAAEPI010000731.1 GCA_024232835.1 Cytophagales bacterium | reverse complement strand
TTTAACCTTAATTTCGGTACCCAGATATTTAAATCGTTTTCGGATGAATCACGCACGCGAATTCTGAATCTTCTATTTCACTTTAATGAACTGACAATTTCCGATTTAGTAATGATCCTTGATTTTACTCAGACCAAAACCTCACGGCACATGTCATTCTTGAAAAATGCGGGAGTTGTAAGTGCCAGAAATCACGATCAATGGATTTTTTATAGTATTCGTGATGAGGCCTATAACATGGTGAATCAAATAGTTGACTTCCTTGAAAAAGATGCGATTCTTCAAAATGATCTTCAAACGTACGAGACCCTTAAATCGAATAGAGAACTTTCTGCCAACAAAGTTGCAGCAAAGGACTATTACAAATGAAGAACATTCAACATGTGTTTTTTGACTTAGATCATACCCTTTGGGATTATGAGAAAAACTCCAGAGAAACACTCACTGATTTGGTTTATCTGTTTGGAATTGACAAACAGGTTACGGTGGAAAAATTCCTGAAAGTATATCAATCAGTTAATGAAAAACTCTGGCATAAATTCAATAATAGGCAAATTGACAAAGCCCACATTCAGCAGTATCGCTTCCCGCAAGTGCTACGAAAGCTAAAGGTTTTTATTGATCATGAGCCCTCCGAGTTGTCAGATTACTTTATCAGCAATTGCTCAATAAAGGCTGGACTGATGCCTCATACAATTACAGCCCTTGATTATTTAAAAGCAAAATATCCGATGGCCATTATTACAAATGGATTCCAAGAAGCTCAGCATCCTAAAATGAAGTCTTCAGGCCTGAACAAATACTTCGATAAAGTCATTATCTCAGAATTGGTTGGTTGGAGAAAACCTCAACCTGAGATTTTTCATCACGCTTTGAAAGTTATGAATGCCTCTGCCGAATCTTCAGTAATGATAGGTGATAATCCTAAAACGGATATTCGAGGAGCAGAACGAGTAGGGCTAAAAGCAATTTTTTACAACCCCACAGGGAACCGCAAATCCGTGACCGAATGGCAAATTCAGTCATTGGAAGAATTGGTGGGTATTCTCTAATCAAGCCATTACTTTTGCCTCTTTAATAAAATAAAATTCATGCCTAAAGGACATTATTTCATACCCGACCCAATCAACGAACCAATTCTGAGCTACGCTCCAGGTACTCCTGAACGTGACGAATTGCTTGCCAAATACAAAGAAATGTATGCTCAGGAAATTGATGCTCCAATGTACATTGGAGCAGATTTTGTACGCACTGGCAAAACGATAAAAATGACCTGCCCGCACGATCACCAGCATGTACTGGGTCAATTCCATGAAGGGGATGCTTCACACGCGCAAATGGCCATTGAGACTGCATTAGCTGCCAGAGATCAATGGGCTAGTATGAGTTGGCAGCACAGAGCCAGTGTATTTCTTAAAGCTGCTGACCTACTTGCTGGGCCCTATCGTTCAAAAATTAATGCAGCAACAATGCTTGGGCAAGGAAAGAATGCGCTTCAAGCGGAAATTGATGCCGCTTGCGAATTCATTGATTTTCTTCGATATAATGTGTCCTTTATGCAGGATCTGTACATGCAGCAACCTGAGTCCGCTGATGGCATCTGGAACCGCACAGAATATCGACCTCTTGAAGGATTTGTATTTGCTATCACGCCATTCAACTTTACCGCTATAGCCGGAAATCTTCCTGCTGCTCCTGCCATGATGGGTAATGTGGTAGTATGGAAACCCAGTTATACTCAAGTCTATTCGGCCCAAATTATAATGGAGGTATTCAAAGAGGCCGGACTTCCTGACGGAGTGATCAATCTAATTTATGTAGATGGGCCAGTTGCTGGGGAAGTAGTTTTCAACCATCAAGAATTCGCTGGACTTCACTTCACTGGGAGTACGGGAGTATTCCAACACCTTTGGAAAACCATAGGAAAAAACGTAGAGAAGTATCGCTCGTATCCGAGAATTGTTGGAGAAACAGGAGGTAAAGATTTCGTCATTGCCCACAGATCAGCTAAAGCCAAAGAAGTCGCTACCGGACTGGTACGGGGGTCTTTCGAATATCAAGGACAAAAGTGCAGTGCTTCATCCAGAGCTTACATCCCTTCCAACTTATGGGAGGATGTAAAAAAGTACGTCGTTGCTGACCTTAAGGAAATCACAATGGGATCCCCTGAGGACTTTAGCAATTTTGTAAATGCCGTTATTGATGAACGCTCCTTTAATAAAATCACGAGCTATATTGATGAAGCAAAAAACGCATCGGGCGTTGAGCTTATCGCCGGAGGAAACTACGACAATTCAAAAGGCTGGTTTATTGAGCCGACCGTTTTTCTTGTCAAAGATCCAATGTATCGTACCATGTGTGAGGAAATATTTGGGCCAGTTCTGACAGTATTTGTCTATGATGAAAATAAATATGAAGAAACGTTAGATATGGTCGACAACACATCTCCCTATGCTTTGACTGGTGCGGTTTTTTCAACAGATAGATATGCCGCAGAACTGGCAGTAAGGAAATTAGTGAATGCCGCCGGCAACTTTTACATCAACGACAAACCGACAGGTGCTGTCGTAGGCCAACAACCTTTTGGAGGAGCCAGAGGATCAGGAACTAACGACAAGGCCGGTTCTATGATGAATCTACTTCGCTGGGTAAGTGCACGTACAATTAAGGAAACGTTCTTATCTGCTACTGACTATAAGTATCCGTTTTTGGGCTAATTCGATTTTTGCTTTTTCTCCAACTCGGCAATCAAGTTCCAAACAAGATCAGATTCGTATCCTTTTTGGATGAGGTAATTAGCGGTCTTCTGCTTTTTTTTGAAAATGTCAGACTCTTTGAGTCTATTCCATTTGAGTTCTGCTAAATCAGCTAGTGTGGAATTATATTCTTCCTGATTGATGTAATCCAACCCTTGTTCAATCACCTTAGTTGGTAAATCATATTTTTTGATCTCCTGAGAAATACGATGCTTGCCCCATTTATTGAAGGAGAATTTATCATGACAGAATGCCCGAGCAAAGCGTTCTTCATTAATAAAATTCTCTTCCTTGAGTTCTTTCAGTAGGAGTGCAATTTCCTCTGGCGTAGCATTCCATTCTGCCAGCTTATCCGCTACTTCCTTTGGAGCACGCTCATGATATGCAGTAAAACGTAAAGCCGATTGCTTTAATCTTTTAAACTTGTCCTCTCGGGACATTATTTTGTGAATCCTTTTCGCTTCAGAATGGTCTCTAAAAATCGGACATCATTCGTATTGTTGAAAATTCGATTGGGGAAATATACAAGTTGAGCCTTGCTGATGAATAACACAAATCCATCCTTTGTTTTTTTGACTCTCTTTATTTGTTCCCATTTCATAGGCATGCCCTGCTTTGAGTTCATTTTAATCAAGATTTGCTGAGAATTAATCTCATAAGATAATCGTTGAAACATGAACTTCCCTTGTTCCAATTGAGTAACTCCAGCAAACTGAATCAACCAAAAAAGGAAATACAACCCTAAAGCGATTGTCGCTCCAATGATCCACCACCAATTAGGAATCCATAAATAGCCGGCACAAATAGCAAGGTAGATGGGTGCTACCCACCATTGCTGAGCGATTACTCCTTTCATGGCGATACCTATATATTTTCGAGTAGGTATTTGATATTTTTTTGTTCGAACTATCATATTAAAAAGCTTTTAAGCTCATGTCTAAACTTTTATAGGAATGGGTCAGAGCTCCTACAGAAATAAAATCAATTCCTGTCTCCGCAATTTCTTGAATATTCTTTTCAGTTATCCCACCGGAAGCTTCCGTCTCAAACTGCCCTCCGATCATTCGAATAGCTTGCCGTATATCAGATGGCAGCATATTGTCTAGCATTACTCGATGGATTCTTCCTGTCTTGATGGCTTCCCTAAGTTCATCCAGTGATCTCACCTCTAATTCAATCTTCAAAGGAAGGTCGTTTTCTTCCAAGTAGTTGATGGTTTGCAAAATGGCTTCTTTTACACCACCAGCATAGTCTACATGGTTATCCTTGAGAATTACCATATCGTACAATCCAAAGCGATGATTGACACCCCCACCGATTGCAACAGCCCATTTTTCTGCTAATCTAAAATTTGGTGTTGTTTTTCGAGTATCCAACAATTTGGCTTTGGTTCCTTTAATCAATTGATTTAGGAAATTGGTATAGGTAGCTATCCCGCTCATGCGTTGCGTGCAGTTAAGGACAAGCCGTTCTGCAGCTAAAATATTTCTTGTATTGCCAGAAACTGATAACCCAACTTGTCCGATTTCGACAGGGTCACCATCCTTTAGTAGGAAATCAACATTGAGGTCTGTTGAGACTGCTTCAAAAATATATCTCGACATTTCCAAGCCAGCGATTATTCCATGATCTTTGATAAGTAGACGAGCCTGACTAGTGGCATCTCTACTAATCGCACCTATTGAGGAATGATCCCCAGAGCCGAGATCTTCTTTGAGTGCCGATTTGATAAACGCCCGAATGTCTTTGGGATTTAAATAGGTCAATTCCATGAGCCGCAAAATTGTAGAATTCTCAGGATACGATTGCTACTCCTTGCTGAAATTCAGGTTATAAATTTCGTAGACTCCTTTTGTTTTTTTCAATCGCATCACTACACGATAGCTTCCCCCCTCGAATACATATTTCCCAATTGAATATTTCAAACCTTCAGGCGAAGCACCTTTATGAATGTAGGAATACCCACGAACCGGATGTTTTTGAAAGAAATTTCTAAGTACTACTTCAGATTGGTTTCGGCTGTAATTAGCACTTTTTCCGTCAATTTTCAACTCGATAGTCTCATTACAGTATTTAACCAACTCGCGCGCACTTCCAATTTTTATGGATTTCTCAATATTATCAAGGACATCACCTGAATCTTGAAATGAGAAAAAAACAAAGGAAACCAAAAGAATTCTAATCATGATATTGAATAGGCGACTTCATCAGCCAAAACAGTGCCAGTCATTCTCTAAAATAGCTATTTCTAAACTTAAAGGCAAACCTCCTACTATATTTGCATCATGAACAAAAAGGTAATTCTCATGATATTGGATGGGTGGGGGATTGCGCTCGACAAGAAAGTATCAGCAATCGATCAAGCAGATACGCCATTTGTAGACAGCTTATATAAAAAATATCCATACAGTAAACTGAAAGCATCAGGCTCGGCAGTAGGACTACCGGATGGACAAATGGGTAACTCGGAGGTCGGACACATGAATATTGGTGCAGGAAGAATTGTGTACCAGGATCTAGTAAAACTAAATCTGGCAATAAAAGATGGATCCATTGCGCAAAATGAGGTTTTGAAGTCAGCGATTAACTATGCCAAATCAAACAATAAAAATATTCATCTGATAGGCCTTGTTTCGGATGGAGGGGTGCATTCGCATATCAATCACCTGAAAGGGCTGGTGTCGGCTCTTAACCAAAATGAATGTGAGAATGTTTTCATACATGCCTTCACTGATGGACGTGATACAGACCCAAAAAGCGGGATGGGTTTTCTTGAAGACTTGCAAAAACATCTTGAAAACACAACTGGGAAGATTGCTAGCATCTGTGGACGATATTTTGCGATGGATAGAGACAAGAGATGGGAAAGAGTGAAGCTAGCGTATGATTTGCTTGTGAAAGGAATTGGAGAAAAGAATAGCAATGTTTCAAATGGCATCCTTGCTTCTTACTCCAAAGGTGTAACTGATGAATTTATAAAGCCTATTGTCATTGAGGAAGATGGTGTACCAATCGCGACAGTTCGAGAAAATGACGTAGTGATTTGTTTTAATTTTCGAACAGACAGAGGACGAGAAATCACACAAGTTTTGACCCAAGACGATTTTCCTGAACAAGGAATGAAAAAGCTATCTCTAAATTATGTTACTCTTACAAACTACGACGAGTCGTTTAAAAAAGTAAAAGTGATGTACGAAAAAGACAATCTCCAAAATACCCTTGGTGAAGTCTTAGAAACTCACAATAAACATCAAATTAGAATAGCAGAAACGGAAAAATATCCACATGTTACCTTCTTTTTCTCAGGTGGGAGAGAATCCCCATTTCATTTGGAAAAACGCATTCTATGCCCTTCACCTAAGGTGGCTACTTATAATTTGCAGCCTGAAATGAGTGCACAAGATATTCGTGATAAAATCATTCCAGAACTTGACAAAGGCGAAGTTGATTTCGTCTGCCTGAACTTTGCGAATCCAGATATGGTAGGACACACAGGTGTATTCGAAGCTACAGTCGTCGCGTGCGAAATAGTTGATCAATGCGTCGGAGCGGTCATAACTTCTGCTCTGGAGAATGAGTACACGACCATAATAATTGCTGATCATGGTAATTCAGATATGATGGCTAATCCGGATGGCACACCGAATACGGCTCATACTACAAGCTTAGTCCCGTTCATTTTGGTTGACAAGGATTTCAAGAAACAAGTAAAGAATGGAAAACTTGGAGACTTGGCTCCTACTATTCTTGCTTTAATTGGGATCCCTATTCCTGAAGAAATGACTGGTGAATGCTTGTTCTGAAATATCAGTCACATACAAAGAAACAGACAGGGGGGTTACCAAGTGGTGGGTATCTAGAATATAGAGTTACCAATCCTAAGAAAAACAATCCTCGTCAATTGTAATGATTTTTGTTACTTTGTTCATTAATTGTATTTCTCGCTAAAGAGAATTCGGACGTTAGTTTATGTTTTTAGCCATTTTATCAGGACGTAATGAGGGTTTGTTGTTTGGTGTTTTTGCCATCATTATAGTCGCTTTTTTGATTGTTGATCTTGGTGTATTCAATAAGAAGAATCATAAAATATCTCAGCGTTCCGCCCTTCTTCAAAGTCTCTTTTGGGTGGCCGTTTCGATTGGGTACGGCTTGCTCATTTATTTTATTGGAGACGGGCCTGACGTATCATTTGAATTTTTCTCAGCCTACGTTACAGAGAAAGCTCTTTCAGTTGACAACATTTTTGTCATTCTGTTGATTCTCCGTTATTTCAATGTCAAAGAGGAATATTACCACAACATTCTTTTTTGGGGAATTTTAGGAGCGATTGTCCTGCGAGCGATTTTTATTTTCGTTGGAGCCATGTTGATCGCTCAGTTTACCTGGATCTTATACATCTTCGGTGTTTTCCTTATCTATTCTGGAGTCAAACTTTTCGGTGGGGATGAAGACATGGAAATTGAACCAGAAAAAGATCCTCTCATTCGAATGGCCAAGAGGATTCTTCCTATGTCTACAAATGACCATGGGGGGAAATTCAGTTTTAAAGAAAATGGAAAGCGTCTTTTTACCCCTTTATTTCTTGTCATCATTCTCATTGAATCCACCGATTTAATCTTTGCTGTAGATTCGATTCCGGCAGCCTTCGCCATCACCAGAAATGAATTTGTGATTTATACTTCGAATATTTTTGCGATTATGGGATTGAGAGCCATGTTCTTTCTACTTGCCAATGTGCTCGATAAGTTCTGGTTATTAGCCAAAGGACTATCCATTGTTCTTATTTTTATAGGTATAAAAATGCTGATGGAATGGAGCCTTGTTCAGGAGGGTTTGCATTGGTTATTTGGAACAGAGAATGTACATATCTCCATTTTCGTGTCATTTGGGGTAATCATAGGAGCACTTACACTGGCAATCTTCTTTTCGCTGATTTTCCCGAGAAAACCCGAGCTTGTCGAGCCGGAAAAGTCGGAGTGATTTTCGATCAATCAAGTACCTCAGAGCAAGCCTGTCTGACAAAGGCAGGCTCACGAGGTATGAATTTGGAAATTTTTTTCTTCATTCGATGCAAGCATCGGGGAACCTGCCTACCGCAGGCAGGTAGTACCCACTAGTGGGATTTAATTAACCCCTAAACCAGCTGTTGGTTAAACGTCATTCGCTAAATTTGACTCATGACAACAACGTTTGATCAGCTACCCGATTCTGCTCGGCTATGGATTTACCAAGGATCGAGAAAATTGACCAGTTCTGAAACGAATCATGTTAGTGTAGATAGCAAAGAATTCATTGGCTGCTGGCAAACTCATGGCCAGCCATTAAAGGCAGATGCCAGTGTGGTCAAAAATCAATTTCTTGTAATTGCAGTGGACGATTCTTTTAGCTTGGCTAGCGGATGCAGCATAGATGCCTCAGTCAATCTTGTTAAAAAACTTAGCGCTGAACTGGAAGTAGACTTTTTAGATAGAAAGAACATTGCCTTTTTGATCCAAGATGAGGTCAAAATTTATCCGTTTAATGAAATTGGTGATTTGGTTAAGCGAGGCGAGATACTACCGGAAACATTAGTCTTCAATAATCTGGTTCAGAATCTAGGTGAATGGAGGTCCTCATGGTTGATCCCAAGCTCAGAATCTTGGCTCAAGAGATATTTCAATTAGGGAGCAACAGTTATAAGTTGTTTCTTGCCATATCACTTATGCTATTTTTATCGTTTTATCTAACTAAATGAAATGTCTCTGTGACTTATGAAAATCAATTCTGACCACATGAAATTGCATATTAGCTTTCTACTTGTTCTTTTAAGCCTCCATTTTTGTTTCGCTCAAAAGTCATATTCCCGAGGGGAATATGAGGTATTCATTTCCAAAACTGAAAAAGACCCCAAAGCAAATGATGCTGAAACCAATTTCAAAATGGGTGAAGCGTATAGGAAATCAAATAGAATACAAAAATCAGGTCCTTACTATGCTCAAGCGTTAGCTGACGGGGTAAATGAAGAGTCCGTTTACCTTCAGTATGCAAGGTCTCTGAGAGCAAATCAGGAAATTGAAAAAGCAAAGGAAGTTTTAAACGATTTCTTGCTAAAAGGTCGCGATCAAGTGCTGATCAAACAAGCTGAAAGGGAAATGAAAAATCTCGAAAAAATCGATGATGTAAAGAACATCACCAGTTTCTACCGTGTAAAAAATCTCAAAGATATAAACACATCATCTGCTGAATATTCGCCAGCTTACAATGATAATTATTTGTACTTCACCTCTAACCGAGGTGGTGGTAAAGTGTATCGTGCAACAGGAACTGGCTATACCGATTTGTATCGTGTGGCCACCAAGGGAGCAAATGTGAATTTGTCAACCCTTCAGCAAGTGAGTCCTATCATTAATGATCCAAACATCAATGAAGGATCTTTGTCACTTTCCTCCGATGGGAAATGGGTCGTATTCGCAAAGGGTAACACAGGTAAGGCTTCAGGCAATAACAACGTTAATCTTTTCTTTTCAAGATTCAGAAATAACACTTGGTCAGAGCCTCGACCTCTAAGTGTCAATGACTTAGACTCCTGGGATTCTACCCCTGTACTTAGCCCAGATGGTCTGACTCTTTACTTTTCTTCCAACAGACCCGGGGGGCATGGCGGAGATGATCTGTATGTAGCCAATGTTGATAGAAGAGGAAGATGGGTTGACGTACGCAATTTGGGCCCGGAGATTAACACTCCCGGCAATGAATCTTTCCCATATGTATCCACTGACGGGAAATTGTATTTCTCATCAGACGGACATCCGGGCTTTGGTAATCTAGATCTTTTTGTAGCTACCAGAATTGGAGGCCATATTTCCATTGATAATTTGGGTAAACCAATGAACTCTTCAGCGGATGATTTTGGTATGTTCCAATTCGACATTACTCGTGGATTTTTCTCGTCAAACAGAAAAGGTGGTAAAGGAGATGATGACATATATACCTTCGTGAATGAGGATCCTAATTTGCGGGTAGTCAACTATTACTTAACCGGTACGACCATTACTGAAGATGATGGTAATAAAAGCATCATTTTGCCCAACACCAAAGTACGTCTGGTGGACACTGATGATAATGTGGTTGGGGAGTCATTTACCGGAGAAGATGGCACATTCAAATTCCGTGTTTATCCTGAGGAAAATTATAATCTTATCGGTGAAAAAACAGATTATTTCACAACTAGAAAAATATTCTCCACCGTTGGAAAGAGTGTGGATCGAAGCACTTTGAAAGAACTCATCACCAATGTGAATTTTGAAACCAACGTGATGATGGATCGAATCGTACTCGAGAAATCAATTGTGCTGAACAACATTTATTATGATTTCGACAAAGCAAATATTCGTGAGGATGCCAAACCAGTATTGGATAGTCTGGTGCTGATCATGAATGATAACCCAGAAATTTTTATAGAACTTGGCTCTCATACCGATTCTAGAGACACAGAAGCATACAACTTAGAGCTCTCTCTACGTAGGGCTCTCTCTGCGGTAAAGTACATTATTCAAAGTGGTGTAGATTCCGATCGAATAACTGCGAAAGGGTATGGTGAATCCATTCCTCTTGTTTTTGGTGCAAAAACTGAAGAAGATCATCAAAAAAACAGGAGAACAGAATTTAAGGTTCTTCAATACAATCCCAAAAATCGAGATGACGCCCTCCCTGTGAATGAAGAAGAAAGCGATGAATATGATCGGTTTTTCATTGATGATGGCACAGGCGGATAACGACAGATTGTCTTTCTTTGTGGTATGAGTGATCGTTACGAAAAGAGAGGTGTATCGTCAGGAAAAGAAGATGTCCATTTAGCTATCAAGAACCTAGACAAAGGACTTTTCCCGAATGCTTTTTGTAAAATTGTCCCGGATCTTTTGACAGGTGATCCTGATTATTGTGCTGTAATGCATGCAGATGGAGCAGGCACAAAATCCTCCCTCGCTTATATGTATTGGAAGGAAACTGGAGATATTTCTGTCTGGAAGGGAATCGCTCAGGACGCCATCATCATGAATGTTGATGACCTGCTATGTGTGGGATGTACTGAAAATATTCTGCTCTCTTCAACTATCGGTAGAAACAAAAACTTAATCCCAGGCGAAGTAGTTTCTGCGCTTGTAACAGGAACTGAGGAAGTACTTGAGATACTAAGAAATAATGGAGTGGACATTCGATCCACGGGTGGTGAAACTGCAGATGTAGGAGATTTAGTTAGAACCTTGATCGTAGATAGCACTGTTGTTGCGAGAATGAAAAGAAATGACGTAATCTCGAATGACAACATTCGGTCCGGTGATGTGATTGTGGGGTTGGCTTCCTCAGGTAAGGCCTCTTACGAGCAAGAATACAATGGAGGCATGGGGAGCAATGGCCTTACCTCAGCGAGGCATGATGTGTTTGATAAGGAATATCGAACGAAGTATCCTATGACATTCGATCAGGCCACCAATCAGGATTTGATGTATTCTGGTTCAAAGAAATTGACTGATCTTGTCGAAGGGTCTCCACTTGATGCTGGAAAACTTGTGCTGTCACCTACCCGAACGTATGCTCCTGTTATCAAAGAAATACTTAAAAACAGCCGAGAGGCTGTTCATGGCATGGTGCATTGTAGCGGAGGAGCTCAAACTAAAATTCTACACTTCATTGACCATCTACGAATAATCAAGGATGATTTGTTTCCTGTTCCTCCGCTATTCCGATTGATCCAGTCGGAGAGTGGTACGGATTGGTCAGAAATGTACAAGGTTTTTAACATGGGTCATCGGATGGAATTGTATTTGGATGAGGAAGATGCCGACGATATTATCGAAATTAGTGAATCCTTCGATGTAGACGCTAAGATTGTGGGGCGAGTAGAAGAGGCAGAAAGCAGCGAAGTTGTGATTAGATCAGAATTCGGAGAATACAAATACAACTGATGGAAACATTCCTTCTCATACTAGCAGTACTATTATTGGCAGGTGGTATTATTTTCTCAGTACTCCCACCGATACCAGGGCCTTTATTGGCATATTTAGGAATGATTTCTACTCACTACGCCACAGTAGAAACAAGCTTCTCTACGTTTTGGTTGATCTTTTTTGGAGTCGTGACTGCCCTGATTTTGGTAATTGATTTTATTCTCCCAGTCGCAGCTACAAAAAAATTTGGAGGCACCAAAGCGGGTATTTGGGGTGGAATTATTGGTACTGTTCTGGGTGTGATATTGCCCATTCCATTCGGTATAATTCTGGGACCATTACTTGGCGCAATCATTGGTGACCTGATAGGTGGCAATCACATCAGAGCCGCAATGAAGTCAGGGTTTGGTTCTTTTCTGGGGTTCTTGCTCGCAACCAGCATCAAGGTAATTTTCAGTTGCATTATCGGGGTATTGATTTTTGTAAAAATAGGTGGGCTGGTATTTGATGCGATTATGGATATGTTTTAATAAATGAGGAGTCTCACATTCTCTTCACCAACTCCTGATAATTCCTACTCAGAAAATTCTTCTTTTTTAACAAGTCTTTTGGCTCGCCCGAATCAATAATACCGCCATTTTCAAGAAGATAAAGCATGTCTGATTCTAGAGCAGTTTGCAGCTTGTGGGTGACCATTAGGATGGCTACCTCAGACTTTAGTTTTTGTAGGACACTCATTACGAATTTTTCCGTTTCGCGATCCATAGCAGACGTACCCTCATCAATTAGCAAAAGTTGTGGTTTTCGGTAAAGTGCTCTAGCTAAGGCGACCAGTTGTTTTTGACCGCCAGAGATATTCGAGCCTTCTTCACCAAGTAAGGTCATATATCCTTGAGGAAATTTTTCAAAATAGCTGGCAAATCCTGACTCCTCACACCAACTCTGAACGCCTTCAAGCTCATTCTGATCTTCTGTCAAGGCAATATTGAAAAGTAGATAGCTGTTGAATATTTTCACCTCTTGAGGGACAACACCCAATGAACCTCTGAGGGAGTCGATCTCCAGAGAGTCAATTGCCATATCTCCAATTCGTATTTCACCAGAAGTAGTTTCGTAGAATCGTTGGATCAGTTGAAGGATCGTGCTTTTGCCTGAACCACTTTCTCCAAGTAGTGAAGTGATGCTACCTTTTTTAGCAACTAGGCTGATGCTATTCAACAGACTCAACGTTCCCGGATAACTGAAACTCACCTCGCTCAGCTCAATAAAATCGAAATTATTCAGCGTATCACCATTCATCTGCTCAGCATCTAGCCCAGTGAACTCCTCCATTCTGCTGAAGGCAACTTTTGCTTCCTGCATCTCAATATTGAAAACGGCGATTCTGGCCAGCGAAGGACCAATGGAGCCAGATAGCGTCAAGATTGCCATCATCGAACCCAGCAATAATTGATCTTGCAGCACCAGGACGGAAGCAAACGAAATGACAGAGAGAAGTAATAGAATTCCAACCGTCTCGGTCAGTATGCCAAACCGAATCTGGATTCTTCCAAGGGAAAAAATGCGCTCTTGAAAATACCCATAGAGAAGCGTAGTGGTCTTGTGAAACAATCCAATACTATCCGTACTCTTCACTTCTGAAATGCCCGAAATCACATCTATATAATTGCTTTCGTTCAAGGCGTATGCACTCATCACTTCCTTCTGAGAACTGATAATTGGACGATTTAGTTTCCAAATGATTAGAAGATAAAACGGAACAAAACCTAGCACAACAAGGCCGATTTGCCATGAATAGACTAAGACCCCAATGAGAGATGTGATAATAATAAGAAACTCGATCAGTAAATTTCCGACCAATCCGCTAACGGTTGATTGAATCCTGCGGGTATCGTTCATTCGAGCTATCATCTCTCCTGTCTTCTTCGAATCAAAAAATGACTTGGGTAGATTGAGTAACGATTTGAAAAAGGAGGAAATCATTCGATTATTGAAATCTCTGCTTTGCGTGATGAGGAAAGTTGAACGGACATAGCTAAGCCCTGTCTTCATTAGCAGCACAAACCCAAATAACACCAGTCCTACGGTTAGCTTAGCCAATTCTTTGGTAGGCAGGATTACATCGATCAGTTTTTGAGAAAATACGGCTGTAGCCAAGGAAAAAGTGGCTATCAGAATGCCAAGAAAAAGTGAACTCAGCAGGATGTTAATGTCCTCTTTTACCCAGTTGATCAGATTTGTGTACTTACCAGAAGTTGAACTACTTTTCACAAACGAATCATTGGGAGTTAGTTTGAGCAAGGTTTTCGAATGCCAAACTTCCTCCAATTTTTCGCAATCCCATAGCTCCACACCTTTGGATGGATCACCAATAATCAATTGGCCGTTTTCAAAACCATGGAAAACCACATAATGCTCTAGTTTGTTTTCTAGCAACACATGAAGGATAGCTGGTTCATTCAACTCTTTCAAATTATCAATGCCCTCCGCTTCCATACCTTTGCAGTCAAAACCCAATACATTGGCACCCTGAAATAGGCCAAGTAGGGAGGTGCCCGTCTTAGTAGTTCCACTAAGTCTCCGAATTTCATCCAAAGATTTCTCACCTCCATATTGCCGGATTATTGCAGCTAAGCAGGCCACCCCACAATCAGATTGGCCATGTTGTAAGACGTGATGTTTTCGGAGGGTTTTAAGGTTGGTATTCATAATTCTATCACCACAGAGAAACAGAACTCACAGAGAAAATTTACAGAAAGATTGCTATATATTCTCTGTATTCTCGGCACACTCTGGGATTATGTTTTCTTCAAAATCGTTTGTCAGGCCTTTTCATTCCAAAGAGGCTAGTATCGCTTCCATCTTCACTTCTCCTTTGAAATGTTGGGTAAGGTCATTGTCTTTATAAATCAATAACTGAGGCACACCACCAGTAAACGCCGAAAGCACTTGATCCCTGCTTGAAGCAAGGTAATAGTCCTGCAACTGATGTCGGGTAAGGAATGCCTTTGCTTGCTCCTGTGGCTCGTGAGAAACGAATGCCAGAGTGACTTCTCTAAAACGATTCAAGTTGTTCTGAATCTCTTGAACCTCATACTGGCAATGCTCGCATTCGCTATTGAAATAAACGATCATGGTTTGTCGGCTAATTTCCCCTCCTTGCACACCAAGCTTTCCATAAATCGATTCCAGTGAATTTTGAGATCCTTCAATTTCTCTCTTCGTCTGAAATTTAGAAACGCCCTTGTATCCTAACCAGCCAATGAAGCCAACAAGAACAGTAAGGTAAACGTAAACCAGTGTTTTCTTCATGCTTTTGATTTTTCACCACAGAAAAACAGAGCTAAAAGTGTGCTTTCGCATTTTTTCTCTGTGATCTCCGTGTATTCCGTGGTTAAGTTTTGTTTCATGTCATATTTAGGGTGAGAAAAGTGATAAACACGATCCAAGTTGTTCTGAATTTCTTTAATCTCAAACTGGCAATGCTCGTACTCGCTGTTGAAATACACAAGAATGATTTCCATATCAGCCTCTTCTTCCTGAACGCCAAGTTTCTCGAAAATGGATATCAAAGTGTTTTGAGAATCTGATATTTCTTCCTTTGCCTGAAGCTTAGAAACACCCTTGTAGCCTAGCCAACTAAGGAAGCCAATGAGCAAAGCGAGGTAAACGAAAACGAGTAATTTCTTCATGTCTTTTTATTTACCACTGAGAGTACCGAGTAAACTGAGTAGGGGCGTGAATAAAAGTCATTCATATTTTCTCTGTGTTCTCAGTACTCTCTGCGGTTTGTGATTTCATGTCATGTTCAATGTAAGAAAAGTGATAAACACGATCCATGTTACAAATCCATAAACGGGTATAGTAAACCGAACCGAATCCATCCAATCCTTTTTGATAACCTTGCGCATGCCAAGTGTAAGCACTAAAGCATAAATCACCTCAAATACATTAAGTGCTTTGAGAGGAAATACAATCCATGGATCAAGACTTGACACATCAAAGAAGTTAAGCAGGGAAAGCGGCTGGAAATACTGAATATCTATCAGTGAATAATCCGTATCAATAAATCCAAACCAAATAATTGACAGAAAAGAAGGTATCAACCAAACAAACTCTGCCACCAGCACTACATGGAAAATATCCTTAAAAGACACCTTATATCCAAACAACACCGTGCCACAGAGAACCCATAAGGACACCAACCCAAACTTGATCAAATAGATAATGGGAAGTGCAACGTAGTTCATCCATGCCCATTGATTCTGTAAATCCAGCATTTGTTCAATTCGTTCAATGCTCATTTGGCTGGCAAAATGATTAATTACAATATTATCGGTTAGGATAATATTTTGGGAAATGTATGTTGATAACCAGAATAGTAGAGTAAAGGCTATGAAGAGATAAGTTTTGTTAGCTAGAAGTAAGATCATAAAATGGGTTACATCGTCTTACTGGAAGTAATTCCTTCCATTAAATTATGAGCAACCAAAGAAATTTGATTGGGAGGATTTGTACGGTAAAAGGATAAATTATGTGCTTGAGCATGCTGTATCTTGGACGATTTTTAAAAAAGAATCTGGAAAAGAACAAGTACTAAGTAGTTCTAAAGCATTCGTTGATTCAGATAGTCCATTTAAAAGTTTGTAATCAAAGACAAGTTTTTTTCCCTTATATGAATGGCGAAAGTAGTATGATTCGAAATCCAAGTCAACTAACTTATTGGCCAAAATAAGATCGTGAGTGCTAATAATAATCTTCACATTTGTGAAGGGTAGGAAAAATTTAACTGTTGATAGAATGAGGATATTTCTTTCAGTATCATTCGTTCCTGAAAGGATTTCGTCAAAAAACAGAAGGTGATTTAATTTTTTATTGCTTTGTACATTTTGAATGGATAGGTGTAACCTTTTTAGTTCATTTTGAAAAAGGCTTAATCCAAAAAGGGTGTTGTCTCTTTTACATATAATACTATGTGTACAGAAATTAGTTGACCTCCATGATTTAGAAAAAGTATACCCAACAGAATTGGCCAATAGAGCATTTATTGCTAGTGACCTCAAGAAAGTAGACTTTCCACTGGCATTTGACCCTGTTAAAACTATATTATTTTTAATGATAAGTGAGTTACCAACAGGATGGTCAATGCCTGGATGAATGACTTTGTTAACATCCAGAAAAGAACTGGATTTTGACAAGTTCTTAACTATAGACGTGTTGGGTTGTCTTCTGTGACAGGAGGTTGAATAATCAATCAAGGCACAAGTTTCATAGCAATCGTTCAATAGAGTAAAGTCAACTTTTTTAAGCAGTAAAACGGCCAAGAAATAGTCGAGCAAAAAAATGGATTTAAAAAATTCGATTAGATGAAAGAAAACTGCGGAAAATTCATTCGCAAAAGGGTTTTTCAATTCCAATCTTAGAAGAAACGCACCGTATCCAAAAGAAATATCATTTGATAGATGTTCCTTGATTATTTTCCCTTTCTCAAAATCTTTAAGACAATTTGAAAGAGATTCAATGTTCTTCAGGCCATCTAGTAGTTTAGCTTGCTCATATTTATTTATAAAGTGTAATGTAGAGTTGACTAATGAAATCAAACTAAAGAGAACCAATCCTACCCAAGAAAAAGTAGCTAAAAGGGCAGATATAATGTTGACTGTTAGTAGAAATGAATAGAGTATTCTTCTATTGTTGAGGTAGGATGTGTACTCAATTGGGTTTTTTATAAATTCAATTAAGTCATAGTTCCGTTGTTGTTTATTCTTGGAAAGAATTTTATAAGCGAGCATGTGATCATCATTAGATAAGCTATAACTCTTTTTGTTAGAAACACTTCTCATACAAAGCTGTAAAAAAAAATATTGGTGTCCCCAAGGAGTGATGCAGGGTGATAAATCAAAGAAAAACTTATCGATATCTAGGTCTTCAATTTCTTCATCACTTAAATAGTGGCTTTTATTTTTTGATCTGGCCCTCTGAAACCGCAATAGACGTGTATGCATTTTTTGCTTTCTATGAAGTCACCACCACAAAAGAAGAATTCTCCAACTAAGGAGGATTCTTCTTTTATACTTTGGGCTACTATCTATACAAATAGAAGACCTATTCCACATCCAATCGCCGCACCTAGTAAACCACCTCCCGAAAGAAAGCCAGCTATTGCCCCACCAAGACATGCCTCTTGCGATTCACTTAGCCCGCCTTGGACATTCTCCATTTTTTCTAAACTTAATTCTTTCATAATAATAAGATTTTAAAAGTTAAACATTTTAGTTGGACAAACCTGCATCATACCAGTCTCATATTGTGGGACTGGGAGTATTTCTTGAAAAAAACTTCCGCCCCTGCGTTTGTGCATTTGGCTTTCTCCTAGTTGGGTAAATCCTACCAACAGTTCCACTTCTTCACAGTAGTAGTAGGATTCATTTATTGGATCGTAGCAAATAGGGGCATCCAGTTCCTTCATTTCACTCAATGCTCTCATCAGCGCACTGCGGCTCATATTCATCTTTTCAGCAAATTGTTCGGGAGTTCCTGTCGCACTTCGCTTTATAAGCAAATGCATCCGCTTCATCCTAAGAAAGTATTTTGTAAACGCCATAAAAAGTTTTACGAAGTGTAATTACGACAAATATAATGAAAAGAAATGATTGGGGGGGGGGGGGAGATGT
>JAAEPI010000730.1 GCA_024232835.1 Cytophagales bacterium | reverse complement strand
TATTCACCTTGCGAGAGAACCAGTATGTAATTTCTGCTCGATCAAGACGTTTATGAGACTACGCTGCGTTTTTTGAGTGGATTGGGGCACGATGTTATTCCGGTTGCTCAAATCGGGCTTGCGCAAGCGACGGATGAGGATTTACTCAAAACAGCTCACGATCAAAATCGAATATTTGTAACGCGAGACAGAGATTTCGGCAATCTTGTTTTTGTCAAAGGCTTAGGTGCTGGAGTTCTTTACTTGCGTATATTGCCTTCAACTCAGAATTCAGTACACGGTGAACTTGAGCGGGTCTTAAAAACATATTCTGAAGATGAACTGAAAAATGCATTTGTAGTTATTGAAGCAGGCGGCCATAGGTTTCGGAAGCCTCTGAATTAGTCAGCCAACAAAATAAATGCAAGGGCAATTTGCAGAGAGGTGAATTTTAGCTCAACGTTTGGATCGTATTTATAGTCATGATACATTATGAAAAAGAGTACAAAACGACTTTAGAGCGGATCAGCCAATTTCAAAAGCAAGTGGAGCATCTTCGCAAAGTGGAGACAAATCCGGAGAACTATCATCTATCGGTTTCAGGTTTTTTATCAGAACTGGATCGAATGAATCTGGAAGTTCGGGAATACTTATGGTCACCTCCAAGCCAATTCAGTGAAGATCGAAGGACTACATGCAAGCCGAACAATTCATTCGAGCAGACGCCTGAATCCTCGCGGCTTAAACGGCTATGCTGCATTTCTGATGTCAATTACAAGTTCTTTGCCAAGGCATTTTAGGGCGCGAACAAGCTGAGAAAGGCTGGTATTATGATCGAGGTCCAAAATACGGCGAATTTGGCGGCCATCAACTCCGATGCATTCACCCAAAGCTGCCTG
>JAAEPI010000729.1 GCA_024232835.1 Cytophagales bacterium | reverse complement strand
TTGTTCAAAAAGGATTCAAAGTTAATTAATTCGAACGGTAAGATTTTTCAAAAAAAAATCGAATCAATTACTTCATTGACAGGGAAACTCATTCGTAATCAAAAACGTTGTAAATGGCTAGATGTCGTATCTCACAATTGGCATGGCGAATCCGAACAAGTTGAATAACATTGCAGCATGATACAAAATATCAGAACGAAATACGAACTATTGGTTCTTGTGGCCAAAAAAATCAATAACTAACGCATGAATATAGGAATCGTATGTTACCCCACCTACGGAGGGAGTGGAGTTGTCGCAACCGAATTAGGGAAAGCATTGGCAGCAAAAGGCCACAAAATTCATTTCATTACTTATTCACAGCCTCGGCGATTGGAACATTTCAATGAAAATCTCAATTACCACGAGGTGAGCATGAAATCCTATCCATTGTTTGATTACCCACCTTATGAGTTGGCACTAGCTAGCAGAATTGTAGATGTAGTGGAACATGAAGGACTTGACTTATTACATGTGCATTACGCCATTCCTCATGCGTCAGCTGCATATATGGCCAAGCAAATTCTTACTCAGAAAGGTATTCACTTGCCTGTCATCACCACCCTGCATGGCACTGATATCACCTTAGTTGGGAAAGATGCATCCTATGAGCCCGTAGTAACTTTTTCGATCAACATGTCGGATGGAGTTACTACTGTCTCTGAAGACCTTAAAAAAGATACGCTCGAGCATTTTGATATTACTAATCATATAGAAGTAATTCCAAACTTCATAGATCTGGATCGTTTTCAGAAGCAGTCGAAGGATCATTTTAGAAAAGCCATTTGTCCCAACGATGAGCGTCTCGTTGTTCACACATCTAACTTCAGAAAAGTAAAGCGAGTAGAAGATGTGCTGGCCACATTTTGCAAGCTACGTAAAGTCGTGCCTTCCAAATTATTGCTCATCGGCGATGGTCCCGAACGTCCACGTATGGAGGAAATGGCTCGCAGTATTTGTGAACCAGAGGATGTTCGTTTTCTAGGTAAAATCGAGCAGGTTGAAGAAGTGCTCTCGGTAAGTGATCTTTTCTTTATGACTTCCGAAAAAGAGAGTTTTGGATTAGCAGCATTGGAGGCACTAGCTTGTGAAGTCCCGGTAATCTCCACAAATGTAGGTGGATTGCCGGAGCTTATGGAAGATGGCATTTCGGGTTTTCTATGTGACATAGGTGACGTGGATGCTATGGTCGAAAAAGCTATTCACATTTTGGATGAAAAGAATCTATCCAAATTCAAAAAAGGAGCACTTGAACGTGCAAAGAAATTCGATCTGAAGAATGTTCTTCCTATGTATGAAAATTATTACAATCAGGTATTGAGGGAGTCATTGAAGTCGGTGGGTTAGTGATGAGTAGGATTGCTACTTCCTTCTCTCCTCTTTTTTTCTTCGATCTTCATGAGATGCAGGCTCAAGAATCGCCTTGAATAGTGTATCTCTCAGGAAGTCAAAAAAATCTGAAACTAACGTAAAAAAAATAGGTTTTCTGCCGTGCATTGTCTTACTGGATTTCACATTAAAGTTATACCGAAATCTACTATAGATCAAATACTCAGAAATGTGGATAACTATCCTCTATCCGTTACACAGATTAGATGTCATTTTGCATAATATTACGTTCCATCTTTTAGCGTGAAGCGATTGTGCATATGGCAAAATCCCGGGAAAAAAAGATCTTCGTACTCGATACCTCAGTCATACTATTTTCTCATGATTCTATTCTGAATTTTCAAGAACACGATGTGGGCATCCCCATCACAGTCTTGGAAGAATTGGATCAATTTAAAAAAGGGAATGACTCTAAGAATTTTGAAGCCAGAGAATTTACCCGCTTGCTAGACAAGCTGGCGAAAGACCAAATGCTCAAAGATTGGATTCCTTTAAATGGGAAAACTCGTGGGAAGTTCAAGGTGTTAATGGATGTCGAAAGTACAGTGGATGCTAGAAAAATTTTCGGCGATGATAAAAACGATCATCGAATCCTAAATGCTGCCTTAGCACTGCAGGAAGTAGAAAAAAATCGTAAAATCATCCTGGTAACCAAGGACATCAATCTACGACTGAAGGCTAAATCATTAAACCTGCAAGCTGATGATTATCAGACAGGAAAAATCAAAAACGCCGAAACATTAGACACTGGTAAAACGGAATTAGAAGGTGTGAGCTCTGCTGACATTGATGCGCTTTTTAAAGAGGGCGTTCTAGACCGGAAAAATGTTTTCAAAAAAGCAAAACCCGCTGCTAACAGTTTCTACATTCTGAAAAGTGAGAAAAACTCGGTACTTGCCTATCATGATGACGAAGAAAAGAAGCTAATTCAGGTTGAGAAACGATCAGTATATGGAGTCAAGCCTAGAAACGCTGAGCAAACTTTTGCTATACATGCGATGCTGAACCCCACGATCAAATTGGTGAGTATTAATGGGGTGGCGGGAACTGGAAAAACCCTTCTGGCTCTGGCATCAGCTCTCGAGCAACGAAGAGATTACAAACAGATTTATTTAGCTCGGCCGATTGTACCGTTGAGCAATAATGACATTGGGTACTTACCTGGTGATATCAAATCGAAGTTGAATCCTTACATGGAACCATTATGGGATAACCTAAAGTTTATCCAAAATCAATTCAATGAATCTGACAAAGAATTTTCGAGAATCACTGATATGGTGAATCAAGAAAAAATGATGATTACACCATTGGCATATATCAGGGGAAGGAGCTTGTCTAATATATTCTTCATTGTGGACGAGGCACAAAATCTTACTCCTCATGAGATCAAGACAATTATTTCAAGGGCGGGAGAAAACACCAAAATTGTGTTCACAGGAGATATTTATCAAATCGACACACCGTATTTGGATTCCCAAAGTAATGGCCTCTCGTATCTCATAGACCGAGTCAAAGATCATCAGATGTTCGCTCATATTACTCTTGAAAAGGGCGAGCGATCCGAGTTGGCAAATTTGGCGAATGAGCTTTTGTGACCTGGTAAATTGTCTCCCATAGATTTCGCAGATAATCGCAGGAAACTTTTTTGCTCTTGGTCGGTAGCCAGAGTCACTGGTCAGATTGTGGATCTTTAATAACTCATCTTATTGTGTTTTCTTTATTGAGATTTGTAATTTCACAACTATGCCTTATATCAAAACCATCCAACCCGATCAAGCCATTGACGATCTCAAGGGAATCTACGATGGCTTGATAAAATCACGTGGAAAGATCGCCGAGGTTCATAAGATTCAAAGTTTAAATCCCAGATCCATTGTGAATCACATGGATTTATACATGACCATTATGTTCGGAAAGTCTCCACTCAAAAGAGTTCATCGCGAAATGATGGCTGTGATTGTGTCTGTTGCTAACAAATGTGAGTATTGCCAAATACATCATCTGGAAGCGGTGAAGAATTTCTGGAAGGACGAAGAGAAAACCAGCCAACTCAAGATCAATTATCTGGAAGCTAACCTGAGCAAACAAGAACAAGCGCTTTGCGATTTTGCGAAAGCACTCACGCTGACTCCTGAGAGGAGCAAAGATGCCGTACTTGTTCAGCCACTTAGGGAACTCGGGTTTGAAGATCGAGCCATTTTGGATGCCACTCTTGTGATTGCCTATTTCAATTTTGTAAATAGAATTGTGTTGGCGCTGGGTGTGGATGTGGAAGAAATTCCAGGGGGCTATATATACGATTAACATGGATTTGAACTTCTCAGAATCTATTGTTTTGGAAAATCAGAGAGTGAGGCTCAGCCCTTTATCTTTAGACAATGTTGATGATCTGGAGGAAGTCGCCTCAGCTGACAAAGACTTGCTTCAGTATTCTCCTATTCAGGTATTCAATCGAGACTGCTTGATCAACTACATAACGGACAGACTCGAAAATAGACGAGATAAGTTGTGGTACTCATTTGTGGTATTTGACAAACAAGAAGGTAAATATGCGGGTAGTACGAGCTTTTTGAATATTTCAAATCATGACCTGCGCCTTGAAATTGGAGCCACCTGGTATGGCAAGAAATTTCAGCGAACCGGTCTTAATCGAAACTGCAAAGTTCTATTGCTCAGCTATCTTTTCGAAACTCTTGGTTTCGAACGAGTTGAATTCAGAACTGATAGCCGAAACATCCAATCTCAAACTGCCATTCAGAAAATCGGAGGAAAACTGGAAGGGACACTGAGAAGCCACACGCTCATGTTGGATGGCTATCGAAGAGATACTGTTTGTTATTCAATACTAAAGGGGGAATGGCCGGAGATAAAAGAAACAGTATTTAAAGGATTCTAATATTGCCTGATTTCTGAAATACACGTGCCAATTATAAACCTTCAGCACTTAATGATAAAATACCCAATGGGAGACACGAAAACAATATAACTTTCGTCCTTATTGTTCGATCAACGTAGTTTCAATTTTGAAAACACTGACACAAATACTAAAAGACCTTGACGAGCTTGCGAATCCGGAATATGTTTCGACAATGGAACATTTTGGAATCAAGGGTGGCAAAGCTTTGGGTATTAAGAATGCCGTCCTGAAACCTTATGCAAAAGAAATTGGACGTAATCAAGATCTGGCATGTGAGCTATGGGATGAGCCCTTCCATGAGGCCAAACTCCTTGCTATTTGGCTTTCAGAGCCAAAAAAATTCACTGAAGAGATTGCAGAAAAGTGGGTGTCTGAGTCGTATTCATGGGACTTGATAGATGCGATGGGAATGAAGATTCTCCCAAAGACAGCATATTCAGAAAAGAAGGTACTGGAATGGAGTATCCGAGAAGCTGAGTTCGAAAAGCGCATGGCCTTTGCAACAATTGTTGGTATTACAATTCATAATAAAAAAGAATCCGATGAAACCCGCATTAACTTTCTTCCACTTATTGAAAGGGAGGCATGGGATGATCGAAATTTTGTGAAGAAAGCCGTCAACTGGGCACTCCGAACAATCGGCAAACGGAGTTTGTATTTGAACAAACTGGCTATCACATCAGCAGAAAGAATTCAGAAGCAAGACTCAAAATCAGCCAAATGGATTGCCAGCGATGCTTTAAGGGAATTGAAAGGAGAAAAAGTGCAGGAACGGTTGAAAGCTAAATAGATTCCAATTCAAATCCCCTAATCAGATTTTTGCCGCTACTTTAGACGGCAATACTAACCTCGCACTTATTACTTGAATGCTGGAAAAGAAAAATATTCAAAATGTAGGTGTAATGGACAAAAAGGAGTCTGTTTTTGAGTGATTTACGCCAAGTTGACAAAAAGGAGTCTGTTTTTGAGTGGTTGTTTTTGATCCTAAAATCAATGTCTTATTTTAGAGTTACCAAGACAAAACGGAAGTGGGCA
>JAAEPI010000728.1 GCA_024232835.1 Cytophagales bacterium | reverse complement strand
TGCATTTCCTTTTATGACTTACCGTCGTGAGAGCATACCTGAAGTTTTAATTAATGAAGGAGAACCAATCGAGCAAGGCACAATTACGGAACCCGTTACACTTGCCGACAGGATGGTAATTTACAAAATGTCACAATCAGGTGAAGGCCCAGAGAGTTATGTAAAGGCAAGTCATATTCTCATTAAATGGACCGCTGACAGTGATGAAGCAAAAGCAACGGCAAAGTCGAAAGCGAATGACGTTTTGAAGGAAGCCCGCTCTGGAGATTTTAATGCACTTGCGGCTGAGTATAGTGAGGATCCAAGTAACGCACAACGTGGAGGAGACTTAGGTTGGTTTGGTGAGAATGCTAGTTTTGTTCAACCGTTCAAGGACGCGGCTTTTGCTCACAAGGGCACTGGCGTAATTCCTAAGGTTGTGGAAACAGAATTTGGTTATCACATAATCAAAATAGATGAGCCAAAGGATAATACACAGTATAAGGTAGCTGTTATTGAGAAAGAATTTTTTGTTTCGAATGAGACACTTGAGGAAGCATACAGAGAAGCAAGTTTGTTTCAGGTGTCTGTAGCAAATGCTGACGAGTTTGTATCAAAATCTGAGGAGGTAGAATATGATGTTCAGAGCCAATCGAGAATTAATAACAACGCCGAGCGAATTGGCGGGTTGATTAGCGTGCGTAGTATCGTATTGTGGTTGTTTAATGATGCAGCTGTAGGATCGGTTTCAGATGTGTTTGAATTTGATGACAAATATGTGATTGCTGCCATGACGGGTGAACAAGAGGATGGTTTAGCGAGGTTGGAAGATGTTGAGAACGAGGTTACAGTCAAGGTTAGAAATGAGAAAAAAGCTGAAGTGATAAAATCAAAACTTTCGGGATTGCTTAATCAAACATTTGAAGAGATCGTGGATGATTACGGAGAAGGAGCTTCAACCGCAGAGGCGACTCTTACATTATCCTCAAATTCAATTTCGGTAGTTGGCTCGGCACCAGAAGCGGTTGGGGTGGCTTTTTCTTTAGAAGAAGGAGAATCAACGGCAGCATTTGAAACCACAAATGGAGTAATCTTGATGAAATTGATAAGTAAGAATTTGGCGCAGGAGCAGGACGATTATAACACCTACCTTCAACAACTAATTAACCAAAGAGCGTCTAGAAAAACGGTCGTGACTGATTTTCCTTTGACTTACTTCAGGATTTTAGTTTCACAGGATTTAGACAATGCCGTTAAGGAATTGTCAGGACTTGAGGACAAGAGATACAAGTTTTTTTAATTGAAATTGAAACAAAATCTAGTACCTCAGAACAAAGCAACGAGGTATGAATTTGAAAAAACATTTCTTCATTCGATGCGAGCATCGGGGAATAAAGCTCATTGCTGGGATTTAAAGCCCCACATTTGTGAGGCTTTTTTATCTTCATATCCATGAGTTGGGATACAATTGAATTTCGACAAAAATTAGATGATCAGCATACTTTCCCAGAGGAGTATATTTTCAAGTTTATCGTACCAAGTGATTCTGTCGCAAAGGTTGTAGATCTTTGGAGTAGGGGCGAAATTAGGAAAAAGCCGAGCAGTAAAGGGAATTATACGAGTGTCACTATCATTGCTCAGGTAGATAATTCCGATCAGATTGTTGACATTTACCAACGTGCTTCCAAAATCGAAGGTTGCATAGCTTTATAACCCAAAGGGTATGTGGAAAGAGGAAGACAATCAGCTGGTTCGAGTATTTGAAGTTTCATCGAGGCATTTGCAGTCATGACTAAAGTGGCCATTCTTTCTAAAAAAACGGATCACCATCCAAACTGGGGCAATGTTCACAATCGAGTAGAAGCTCGACTATCACTACATGATGTTGTAACTGACAATGATCGCAACCTTGGCAAGGCCTTTGACAACCTCCTGAGCTGATGGATGATGTGCGTCTATATCTTGTGCCCACCCCCATTGGAAATCTTGGTGATATCACGATTCGAGCAGTTGAAGTACTGAAAAAGGTAGACCTTATTCTAGCAGAGGATACGAGAACCTCTGGGGTATTTCTTAAACATTATGAGATAACCACTCCTATGCAAAGTTTCCACATGCACAATGAGCACAAGAAGGTGGGGAGAGTAATTGAAGAATTGAAGGGAGGCAAGATAATGGCACTTATCTCCGACGCAGGCACCCCTGGAATCTCCGATCCTGGCTTCCTGGTGACCAGAGCAGCTGTTCAGCAGGAAATTCAAATAGAGGCATTGCCAGGTGCTACTGCATTCGTTCCTGCTTTGGTGAAATCAGGCTTTCCAACAGATCGCTTTGTTTTCGAGGGATTTCTTCCTCAAAAAAAAGGGAGGCAAACCAGATTGAAATTATTAGCAGAAGAGAGCCGAACCATGGTATT
>JAAEPI010000727.1 GCA_024232835.1 Cytophagales bacterium | reverse complement strand
CGCCCACTTCGGCGCACCTTCTGCCAGTTTCGATGCTTTCTGTTTTTTTTCTGCTTCTGGCGAATGTCTTTCTGTGTGCATCGCTTTCTGAAAGTTTTGTGGGGTGGTGCACCTTCGTTACTTTTATCGTTACCTAGCAAGTTTCGGACATCCGCCGCTTAGCTGGACGTTAGCAGTAATTTGTGTCTCAAAAATCTAGACCCCATGAAGCAAGTTTTTATCCTTATTATACTTATGGTGATAATTGGTTGCTCGGATGAAAATGAAGCTATCCTCAAGAATGAGCTATTTGTAGGCAATTGGATAACAATACAAGTGACTAAAGACGGAGCTCTACAGACAGAGTGGATCGATACCAACCTCGTGATTGAGCAATCAAACGAATCGGGAGGAACATATCAAATGATATACACGCCATACGATTCAATATGGAGTCCAAATGGCTCATGGAGTATTTTGGAAGAACAGTCAACATTTGTACTTGATGACAATATCTCCGCATTTTATTGGATTAAGAATGATACATTATACTTAACAAAATATCTTCCGTGGACTAGTATTCCATGTGAACCCTCTGAAGACGAACCATGTCTGTTAGTGGTAACTGGTCAATGGAATTTTATATTTAAAAAAGATCAATAAATACTGCTAATGACAAGCCTATATGAAGAAGAAAATTAGCACGTTTGTCCTAATTACGTGTTTATGTGTCGGAACATCTGATGCGCAAGATGATCTAATTACACAAATTGATTGTGAGACTTGGGGAGATGAGGACTGGTCTTTAACCCATAACTACATCAAAAAGAACAAGCCGGGATTGAGATGGACTGGAGCTAGTACAAGGATGGATGATCCTAACATAACTTCTATTACACCGAGGATTAAGAGTGATTTCAATTATCAATATACGTTTTTAGCAACTCGGTGGACAATTGTCGATACCAAGATCCCTTATAATTTAATGATCAACGATATTAATGATCAAAACCTATTAACGGAAAGTATTAGTTCGTGTGGTATGATAATAAATCCATTGGAGCTGTTCGACTACTTTAAACAAGACCTGTTGATTTTTTATATTAAACGTGATCAAAATAAATACTACCAACATGGTATAGAATTCGTTCTAATAAAGGATCAATTTCTTAAAGGAGAAGGTTTGAAAACAGCTGCATGCACCGATTTAGATTGTCTTAGACGAAATTTTTTTGATACTAGATTATTTCTTGAAGGGATATCAAATATGGAAGCAAATAGTGTTCACTTTTCTAGTATGGAATCACAAGACTTTTATTGGACCCTAATGAATTTCTCTTCTATATATGGAAACAACGAAATTGGAATCCCACCAAAAGTCCTTCTACATGATTTAAAAACTGCTAAAATAACTAAGCATTCGTGTGGCCGATAGGCCAAAACATGAATGCAATGTTGAACGAATGCGGTTTCATGTTCTATGGGTTTTTCGAGGGGATAGGACAGTTAAACAATTAGCTGTCAGCAGGAAAATAAAGCTGGTAGCGGACAATAGGGGGGGGAATAAGCTGAGTCAATTCTCCTTTTTCATTTCAAGTGAGGTTGATTT
>JAAEPI010000726.1 GCA_024232835.1 Cytophagales bacterium | reverse complement strand
TTACTCTTTCTAGAGTGTCTTAGTTCCCAGAGAAGATGGATCTAAATAAGAAACAAAGAATACTAAGTAATTACTTCTGGTGCCCTCATTTTTCAATTATAACAAACAAAATTCATTGTTTTCTACATCTATAATTACTCTTTTTAGTGTGTCTCAGTTCCCAGAGAATATTATCTTGAGCGCTTAGTCCCTCTTTGTTAATGTGGAAAACTCTCCATCGATCTTTTGATAACTGTGTCATATCTGGATCAGCATTGGAAAAAATAATCACGACATTTACAGTTCGGAATCGAATAATCTCACTAGCATACTTGGAAGCAATTGCTCTACCGTCCTTAATGTTTTCCAAGACTTCACAACACCGCATTTCAATCTGACCAGATCTAGCATCATTAAACTTGTTACAATTTGAAGAAATCCTTGTAAAAATCATCTTTCAACGATCTGACAGCTTCAAATTTCATTGAGTGTAATGTGAGTTGTCTCTTTCCTGGTTCTTGGCCTCTCAAGTGGTGCAAACAAATATTCTGATGATAATTCAAGCTCTGTTTCTGATCAAATGTTGCTTTGCATCTGAAGCAAGACCATAAACTCTCATTACATTTCTTTACATCAGCCATTGTTGCAAAGGGTTATAAACACCTCTTTGCAGTGATGATCTAAGGTGGTGATAGCAATAATTTTCGCTATTACTTTAACTCATGAAAACAATCACTTCTACCTCCTTGCCTGGTAACGGTGTGCAGTGAAAGAATTCATAATCTATCTCTGTCTCCTCTTAGAGTGCAGAAACAATAACATTTTTTTGATGACCTTACAACCATTGGTTGCAATATATCTCTCCACTCCCAAATATGGTAATGGTTAGGTTATGTGACTCATTGCAAACAAGTTACATTGAAGATACGTGAAGTGACTTCCAAATGTGGTAGTACTTAGGTCACGTGTCTCAAGGACTAGTGACGTCATCGGATCAGGGAGGAAAGAGCAGATCGGA
>JAAEPI010000725.1 GCA_024232835.1 Cytophagales bacterium | reverse complement strand
TGGGTATTGGGTTTTGGGCATCCACTGTAAGGGTATCTACCAGTGCTATTCTACCACTATCATCCGAAATATGAAGGGTTTCACGCTCGGTATCCAAAGTGCCGTTTGTAGTTTTTCTGTACGCCTCGTAATCACCTAGGTAAATCCGCTCTTCTACAATATTGCCATTTTCTATGACTTTTCGTACTCTATTGCCTCCTGCATCGTACGTGTAGTACACATCTCCACCACCACCAAGGTCAGCACTTTGAAGTCTATCCGCATAGTCCCAACCCATAGATGCTAAATGTGGCATGCTGGTCATATTGCCGTGTGCATCGTAGGTGTATTCATCCGCTCCTTGTGTGCCGTCATCTGAGCGGCTTAGCAGCAGGTTATCAGCAAATCCGGCCGTGTAATGGTAGTGTTTCGTCCAGTTACCACCAGTAGCGGCATGGATCATTTTTTCGATGTTGCCCAGCTCGTTGTATTCGTAGCTTTGGGTGTAGAGCCTAAGTGCTGTTGCGGTTGCATCCGGCACGGGCGTTTGTACGGCAGGATCCGTATTTCCCGGAGCAGCGAGTCCCACCATCTCACGACCTGTGGCATTTAATAATCTATACAATGCATCGTATTCGTACTTGGTGTCTGGCGTTACCTGCGCATTGCTAAAGAAGATGGTTTCCTGCGCATCATCGATCATTTCCACGATATTCCCCACAGGATCATACGTATAGTTCAGGTCTTGGAGGATGTCTGCCCCAGCGTTTCTTGTCGTAATCAAACGAGTCAGCCTAAAGGTCTTTTCATCGTAATGGTAGGTGGTGTGTGCACCATTGGCATAAGTGATGTATTTCCTCTGTCCACGTTCATTGTAATCAATTGCTGTGACAAAGGAGGTGGCAGGAGTAGCCCCCCTTACTTCACAGTCAACCGCATAAAGCTGTCCTCCATCGTCATAGGTGGGCAAAACCTTGCTGTTGTCCGGCTTGGTCATACTCGTTGGCCGATTGAGAGCATCGTATTCAGTAGTCTGTACAAAGTTGTCAGTTGTCAGTAGGGAGGTTGCATCAGTTAACAAGCTGGCTACTGAGGTGTAGCCGTCCAAAGCGATCCAATCGGGTGATGTCTGATAAGTCACTGCTAATTTCCTCTCGCTGACAAGCGAGTTGCCTTTGAAGTCGAAGGACGGGTTTTTGACCATTCCGGCAGAGTCGAAGATCAGGTAAGGCTGGCCGAGCAGGTTGTCATCAGCTGCATTGGCTGCTTCTTCACCGTAGATGGTCAATGAAAGTAGTTGCTCCGTGCCAGGCGTGCCGTCATAGTCGGGAGTCATGAAGCTGGATTTTGGGCGCAAGAGTTCGTCATAAGTAAACCGGAACTGCTGGCTTCTGTCATCCCAGCTTCGCAGAGGATTACCAACTGCATTATTAATCGCCCAGCGGGCACCATTATCGATATGTGTTGTTTTGATGGGTTGACCAAGCACGTTATAAAGATAGGTAAAAGATGTCCTTCCTTTCGCATCTGTGATGCTTAGCGGATTGCCTTGGATATCCAGCTCGGTGGTCATGGTTACCCCGGCCCCCGTGCCGGGGACTCCTAAATGATCCACCGTCACAAATGGACGGGCGAGATTATCCAAATGGATAACCTGAGGGGTATTATCATGCTTCGCTGAGACCCAGGCAGAACGCTCATCAGCGTCTGTCGGCTCAGGATCCACATCAGGATCAGGACTGTTTCGTGCGGTGTACCACAAGCTGCTTTTTACCGTGTCGTTTTGGTCAAAATTCTTTTGCTCCCAGGGAGTGAACTCCACCCTCGTGAGCGTGTCGTCGGGAAGTTTGGTGCGGATGGCGCGTCCCAGCGGATCGTAATAAATGACTGGCGTCACGCCATATTCTACCAGTTCGGCTTCCGTCTCGTAATCGCTGGTGCTACTGAAGTACGGCTCGTACTGCTTCACGGGATTGCCTTTGTTGTCCAGGATCGTTCGTCCATTGCCAACCCACCGGTCAGTGACCGGACCCAATATAGGATCATTGTTGCCATCACGAGATAGGCTGCCATCTGGCTCGCGAAGATAAGCGTCTCCTGAAGCGACTTTAGCTTTCGTCATTACAGCCTGTCCCAATCCGTCGGAGTAGGTGTAACTTTCCATCCATCGTGCATTGCCAGCTCCATGTGTTTCTCTTGACTCGGTTTTGGCCCAATTAGGTTTTGTCTTGTTGGAATCAATCCATGAAAATAGGTCGTATGAGAACTTTGTTGTTGGATCAGCCAGCGTATCTCCATCACTATCCGCAACTTTTCCCATCACGGCCATTTCCACAACCATACCCCGCACATCAAAGGCAAATGCCTGTCGGTTTCCATTTGGGTCTGTTACCAGATCAGGTTGCAAGATGCGGTAATCGTAAGCTGCCGAGCTTATGTTGCTCAGTGCATCAGTGGTGCTTAGTAGCAGTAGGTCATAACCATCATATCCAAACGTAGTGGCGTTACCAAAAGGATCGGTCTGTGAGGTTGGCAAGTAGAACTTTGCCGCATCAAAGGCCATTTGGCCGGATGGTACCCAGTAGTCACCATCCGAAAGATGATCAACGTATTCCCCCTCAGCAAATAGTGCAGCATCCACTCTGGTCACGGCTCCTTCATTAAGGGTATTGGTGATTTGCCCGGCAGTCACAGCCAATTGATAAGTTTCGTAAGGCAGGGCATGAGAAGCTATTGAACCAAAAGCCAGTGGGGTGTCGGTTAATGTCTCATCGTAATAGAGGATGCGAGAATGATTCAACAAGCGTTTTTCATGTCTGGTGGTAGGTGCTGTTTCGAAGGACAATACGGCTGCACCATCAAAGTCCGTAAGGAGGGTGTCCAGAGTCAGCAATTCGTCATTGAATGATAAACCCGTCAGCTCATAAGATTTGGATTCTACTGGTACACCCAGTCTATAAAATCCGGACGCGTCCGGCACGTTTACGATTGTGCTTTCCTGTATGGTGACCCTCAGGGTTTCTTGTTGGGTGTAGCCAATGGATTGGGAAGAGCGGCGTGGATACACCACCGCCGCAGTTTTCGTTGGATGACCGTAATCATCTATGTCCAACGTGAGTTGGTGACTAATGCGAGGGTCAGCCACATTTCGTTCGTATTGGTAGGAGAGGGTCTCGGCTGGAGTCACCAAAAATGAAGCGTAATCTCGATCTCTTCTATCAGCGCCACGTGGCTGCACCAATTGAATAGTGTAGGTATTCTCGCTCACCACATAAGGAATGGACTCCTCAGCAGACCCGTCGTTGGAGTACACTTCTTGCCTCAGTGGGCTGCCCTTGAGCGCTCGGTAAGATTCTCTGACTAATCGACCGTCATCCTGAGGAGTGTCAGAAGGCACGACGAAGGAATCTTGGGATAAGGAGAAAGCGCTTGTGTCGCCAGAGTAGTACTCGTGCTTGTAAGGAGATTCCTTCGCCCCACTTGCTCCGCCAGACCCTTGCTCGGAATGACGCATGGAGTAAGGGTCGTGTCCTAAATGAAACCAAGACTTAGTATGTACGGGTGCGGCATGGAGCACTTCCTCAGTGGCATTATAGCCAGGAGGAAAGAGGCCTTCGCCAATAAAGTCGGTAAAATCTTCACTGTCCCACTGCTCCACCATGCCAAAGCCACGAAACTCTCGTTCGGCTCCATCGAAGTAGCCGTGGTGGTAGGCATATTTGGACACAAACCTATTTCTGTTCACCTCATCCCAGATTTCCACCCTTTCCACGACCTGCACAGGGAAGGGGAGCTTGGTGATCCACGGCGTGCCGTTGCGCTCATCACGCAGATAAAACTTCGTTGAAGGCGCATACTTCGTGCGGGTCACACTCCCCATGTTGTTATTGACTTCCGTCAATAGGTAGGGCTTCACACTACCCATCAAGTCGATGAATTTCAGCGCTGGTGGATGATCGCCTTCTACCGGAGAAGACCACACCAGGCACTGGGTGCCATTGCCCAGCACATCCAGGGTGGAGATATTCGACAGACTGTGGGTGGGTAATCGTTGGCTGATGAGCACCTCACTTCCAAATCCATTCCCTGATTAATTGGGAAAGTATTTCACCTCATCTTCGGAAATGTAAATAATGTCTGTGGTGCCACTTCCATCTACATCGGCAAGTCGGATACGCTGCTGATTGAAGATATCTTCATGATCGAACCAGGGGGCATTGTCCATGCTCACTTTTGCCCCGAAATGGCCATAACCCTTGTTTGGCCAATAGCTTACCGAGCCATTCTTGATTCGGACAATATCTGAGAGTCCATCACCAGACATATCAGAAAGGTAGACAGACTGATCAGCATCTGAGAATACGATCTTGGGACCTGTTTCCTCATCGAAGCTTTGGAGTGTTTCAAACGAAGGGTCGAAACCCTTTTCCGCAAGGGAGGGATAGCACACAAAGCAATTGTCTTTGGTAATGAGCAGATCGGCAAAGCCATCGCCCGTGGTGTCTACACGGCGCAAGTCAGGGTCGTTGAAGTCAATATGTGGGTTGGATTCAAATGGCCGGAAATTTTCCCATTCTCCATCGGTAGTTCCGATCTATTTAAAATATCCGGTTCAGAAGGAAGCCGAGATTAGAAAAAAATTCATTGAAACAAAACCCATTGAATGGTACAGAAATGACACACTAGGTTCCCAAGTTCTATTGGTTTTGATCGTTTTTACAAACTACCCCTCAAAAATCACGTCCTCCTCAGAACTGAACCACTGCTTGTACATGGGCATGTGGATTTTTTCTACTTGGTTTCGTTTGATCTTCATGGTGGGTGTAATTAGCCCGTTTTCAATTGACCATACTTCCTTCATAATGATGACCTTACTGATTTTTTCATAAGCTTCAAGCGTTGGATTTATTAGGCGCATAGTTTCGGTCAAACTAGATGATATATCCTCCTTGTTTTTGCTGTTGCCTGACTCAGATAGCACGACCAAGGCAATTGGCTGTGGGATACCCATGCCCACAATACATATTTGATCAATATCTGTGTTTTTGGAAAATTCTAGTTCGATGGGAGAAGGAGATATGTATTTCCCCTTGTCCGTTTTGAACTGATCTTTAATACGACCTGTAATGCTCAAATAGCCGTCATGATCAAACTCTCCTACGTCACCCGTTCGCAAAAAACCATCATGAGTAAAAACTTCAGCCGTTTTTTCTGGTTCTTTGAAATACCCTGTCATAAGACAATTGTTTTTTACAAGAATCTCACCTTCTGCCGACAATTTACTTGTTACACCAATTGTGGCCTTACCTACGGTTCCAAATTTGTTTGCTTCAGGAAGATTATAATGAGAAAGGATACAGTCTTCTGTCATTCCATAACCCTGATTTATGGTAATTCCAATTTTCCGATACCATTCCATGATACTTACAGCTAGTGGTGCTGCTCCAGACGCAACAAGGTTTGCTCTTGACATTCCAAGCTTTGATCGAATTTTTTTCTTTACAATTCCGCCCAGTATTGGAATACTTAAAATTTTGTTCAATTTTTTCTGCGGCATACTTTCAAGAATCTTCTCTTGAAACTTTGACCATATCCTGGGCACAGCAAAAAAGATATCTGGTTGAGTGCTTGCAAGATTAGAGGCAAAGGTTTCTAAAGACTCTGAGAATGAGAACCGTGCTCCTAGAAACAATCCAGTTGATTCAATAATGCAGCGTTCTGCAATATGCGTAAGTGGGAGGTAGGAGAATAAATCTGGATGCGCTTTAACATCTAAAAGTTGAGTGAAATTGTTCGATACTTGAGCAAATGAACCTACTGTATGCATGACACCTTTTGGCATTCCAGTGGTTCCGGATGTATAGATAATAGTTGCCAGATCCTTTGGATTATTCTGAACTACGTCCTGCATTGGTTCATTTTTTTCAACCAAGCTTTCCCAGGTATCACCATCAGTCACATCATAAGTCTCTATTGATATAACAGGTATATCAGGCACTCCAGACTTCTGCTTTGAATAGTCATCAAGTTTTCCAACTATAATCGCCTGTGATTCGCTGTGAACTAATATTTGGTTGATAGACTCGGCATTTAAGGTGGGGTAGATGGGAATTGACACATGGCCATTCATCATGATGGCTAGATCTGCCATAATCCAATGAGCGCAATTCTTTGAAAGAATAGCAACATGACTATTATCTTCAAAATTCCAAGACTTTATGGCCGATGCAATCTTGCGTATTTCCTGCCCTGCTTCTCCATAAGTATATATCTTGAATTTACCGTTAAAAGGTTGTCGAAGAAATTCCTGATTTGGAGTAGTTGATTCCCAATGCAGGAAGGCGTCTAGGATGGAGTCGAATTTCATGAATTGTTAATTGAACAGAAGTGAAGTGACAATTTATATCACTTTGATTTGCTAACCAACTTTAACCAATTTCCTCAATTCTTCCAATCTAATTAGGTTCGAATTGACGTGGTTAATCAAATCGAAAACATATTCTCTATTTGTACCCTTATCAGAAATAAAAATAGTGATTGCAGCCCTCATAATCTATGGTGCTGTTGATAGTGGTCAGATACTCAATAATGGTTTCGGCAGTGGTGAGTTCCTTAATATCAGCTTCAGCTATGGGAAAATAACTGTCATTGACGGCTGGAATGTAATCATTAATTCCAATGGTCAATTCTGTAGCATCTGAAATCACAGTGCCTTCCTCATCACGAATGATGATGTCATTATCTTCTCGCTCCAACGTGATGCCTGAGACATGAAGTCTGGCTCCACTGTCTATAAAAAAAACCTTAATTTCTCTTGCTGTCATAGTGAAAATCACACTCCCATTATTGAAAGGATCCATGTTGTAAATCTCTAGAGTAGTCACGTCTCCTTGGTCTATCTCCGCTCGTATACCTCCACCATTTTGAAACGAAGCATCCACCTGCATATAGTCTACTAATGCTGTAGTATAGAAGCAACCCAGTGCATTTTTATCATGATAGGTGTTGGCATATCCTATTACTTCGTCAAATTCGGGGGTGTCGTTGTAAATCTGAATAGCCGCCGCAAGTGTGGCATCCTCTTCTGTGTAAGCTTCCAGATCAATCGATGTAGCCTCATGACTGACCACCTCATTATTCTGAATGATGAGATCTAATCTTCCCAAATGACTGAGATATTTACCCGCCATAAGTGTAGGTATTCCATTTTCATCCCCTGTTGTCAGATGGTTGGAATGACCACCTATTATCACATCAAAATATGGATACTCATTGGCCAATGTGAGATCAGATGTTCTCCCCAAATGTGTGAGAGCCAAATATACATCCGCTGATTCTTGTGCTTTTAGATCACTGTACTGATCAACTACATCGTAGAACCATTGAAAGGTGAGATTTAGAACACGCCAAGGGTGAGTTGCGGGGATAATATCATCAGGCTTGCCATTCGTTTCTACCAAACCCAAAGTGGTAATAGTAACATCACCGACATCCAGAGTAACATAAGGCTCTGGTTGTGGTAGGTCGCTTGATTCGGTATTAACATTTGCACAAACCCATTCAAAATCAGCTTGCTCCATCCGGGCAGCCAGGTTAGTCTGGCCATAGTCAAATTCATGATTACCAATGACTGAAATATCAAAACCGGTTTGGTTCATAATGTCAATTATTGGGTAGCCCTTTTCACTGTATTGATCCACTATGGGATTACCTGAAAAAATATCTCCTCCTGAAACTAGTAGCACGTTTGTCTCCAATTTAGCCGCATCCACAATGTGCTTGATCTTAGCAAAGCTGTCCAATTGTCCATGCATATCATTGACATGGAAAATGGTTAGGTACTGGGCGTCCTCATTTTCATCTGGATCATTATCATCATCTTTCGAACATGACAGTTGCGATAGTATAATAAAAGCCAAACCTAGAAGGCTCGATAGCCTAAGAAGCTTTCGAAAAAAATATTCTGATCTTAATTGCCTCATAGTATAAAGATACGATTATATACTCAGACAGTTCATTAGAATATCCGCAGGAATACATGGGCAGCCGGCAAACAATTATGGCTGAAATAGCAAGCTATTTTGTGCTTACTTCTTTGCCCAATTATCCCTCAATGTGACAGTTCGATTAAAAGTCAAATGATCTTCAGTTGAATCCTCATCAACGCGGAAATATCCAATTCGCTCAAACTGGAAACTATCTCCAACTTTAGCCTTTTTCAACGAAGGCTCTAGGACGACTTTTGAATTGATTTTGAGTGAATCGGGATTCAGGTGATTTTTGAAGTCATCGTCTACTGTGTTCATATTGGCAGTAGTAAACAATCGATCATACATTCGGACTTCTGCACCAATTGCATAAGTAACTGATACCCAACCTAGTGTTCCCTTTACTTTCTTGCCACTTGTGTCCTGGCCACTTCTGGTGTCAGGATCATACTCAGCGTAGATTTCTTCAATAACCCCATCATCGCCCTTTTTGAATCCCGTACACTTGATAATGTAGCCGAACTTCAATCTGACTTCTCTATCCGGACCCAAGCGATACCATTTCTTCGGGCTGGGTGGATCTTCTTTGAAATCACCGCGATCAATGTACAGCTCTCTGGTAAATGGCATTTCACGAGTTCCAGCTGACCCATCTTCTGGATTGTTTTTGGCCATCATCATTTCTTCTTTTTCTTCTGGCCAATTCGTGATAATCAGTTTTATCGGATCAAGGATTCCGAAAACTCGGTTAGCTTTCTTATTCAAATCCTCTCGTACCGAATGTTCAAGTAGTGCCACATCAGTCATGCTGTTTCGCTTTACTACTCCAATGATGTCAGCGAAATTCCTAATTGCTTCGGACGTATAACCTCTCCGACGAATACCAGAAAGCGTAGGCATACGAGGATCGTCCCATCCGGTCACATGATTTCCTTCAACAAGCTCTCGAAGTTTACGCTTACTCACAATTGTGTATTCCAGATTGAGACGTGCAAATTCGGTCTGTTCAGATGGGTAAATTCCAAGCTCCTTTATCAACCAGCTATATAATGGACGGTGAACTTCAAACTCTAGTGTGCACAATGAGTGAGTTACTTTCTCAATTGAATCAGATTGTCCATGCGCAAAGTCATATGTTGGGTAGATGCACCATGTATCTCCAGTTCGGTGATGAGTAGCATGCTTGATCCTGTAAATTATGGGATCGCGCATATGCATATTGGGAGAGCTTAAATCGATTTTGGCTCGTAGTACACGTTCGCCATTTTCAAATTCACCAGCTTTCATACGCTTAAACAAATCTAGATTTTCTTCTATGGATCGAGAACGATAAGGACTTGGTTTGCCTGGTTCATTAGGAGTTCCACGCAGTGCATTGAATTCTTCTGCTGGTAGATCATCTATATATGCCGCACTTTTTTCAATAAGCTTGACTGCCATTGTGTACAGTTCGTCAAAGTAATCTGAAGAATATCTTGCATCACCTTCCCAATCAAAACCTAACCACGTAATGTCCTTTTTTATGGAGTCGACGTACTCAGTTTTTTCTTTTTCAGGATTTGTATCGTCAAATCGTAAGTTGCATTTGCCGTTGTACTTCTCTGCTAAACCAAAATTGAGGCAGATCGCCTTGGCATGGCCAATGTGGAGATAGCCGTTTGGCTCGGGAGGAAAGCGAGTTTGTATAGAGGCATGTTTGCCATCTTCCAAATCCTTTTCTATTATTTGCTTGATGAAATTGAGCGATTCTTTCTTGGGTTCCTCCATTGTTATTTTTTGCAAGCGCAAAAGTAATGGAGTTTTATGCAGACCAATTACACATTTACCCGATCATTTTGTGAAAGAGGTCACTATTCCAAACTTCAGGCTTGGATGATAGGTATCTCTTATTTTGTATGTTGGAAAAGATATGGCCGCTTGTATTCTGAGATTTACAGTAGAATTTCTATTGATCAAGTAACCACCACCAGCAAAAAGCCCAACGCCGCTAACTCGTTCAGGGTCAAGTTCAAAGCCCTCAGCATCTATTCGCACCATACCATATTCCATACCTCCGCTTAAAAACCAGGTCATTCGCTTTCTACTCAAGGGATAAAGAATGCCCAAATTGAAGTTAGCACTTTGCTTTTTTTCTTCAAGCAATTCTGCATTTATAACCACAGAAGAAGATGGATAGAAATCAAAATTCACATTGAATAGTACCGTATTGGCATCATAAGAATACGCTAACCCAAAACCAGAAAGCGTTTGATCTCCAATGAGTGTATTTGCACCTACCATTAACCCCATGAAATGGTTGACTTTGATTTGTTGCAAGGCCACACCTTGCTGTTCATAATCCGTCACTTCTCCGATTTCCACATCATCTCGTGCTTTGGTTTCTTTCATGAAATTTCTACCCAATCGAGAAAGTAAAGGATCCAGATCTTCTTGAGATACGCCCTTGATAAGGTCATGCCATAGCTTTTTACCCGTCTTACTATTGTACATCCCCAAGGACACTATATAGTCTCCATCAAGGCTATGGATTTCTCCTAACATAACAAACTCAGCTTCACGATTCTGTGCCTCTTCGATTGCACTTGCATACCCGTTCAAATCGAAGTAATTATCAGTTTTCTCGGGTAACAGAATATGGTAGTCGTGATTTGTCTCAATGTAGGTTTTGATTAGACGAGAAGTGGAATATTGTAGGTCTTTGCTCTCATCCAGATTAATCAGTTCGAAGTATGGGAAGTAGACTTGATTATTCTGTGAGAAGGTGGATGATGATATTAGAATGGCTATCGCACCAAGGGTAGATTTAATAGTTCTCATGCCAGCGTGTTTTGGTTGGGTTTAAGTCAAGAGAAATATTAATACCCCTTAATTAGTATGTCAAAAGAATGACGGATTCAATTATAAGCACTTCCGCTTCAAGTAGTTTTAAGGAAAATTTCAACCCACTGAACAGAATCAAACCGCTTGACTTTCTTTCGCTAGATGCATCTATAGCCATTTTGGATGTTCGATCACCTTCTGAGTATGCAGTTGGGCATATTCCATCTGCTATCTCGTTTCCATTATTTACGGATGAAGAGCGAGCGGTTGTTGGGACGATCTACAAGCAAAAAAGCAAGAAAGAGGCTGTCAAAAAAGGATTAGAAATCGTAGGCCCAAAAATGGTTGAGTTTGTAGAATTGGCAGAGCACCTCAATTCCTCAAAACTTGCACTGTATTGCTGGCGCGGTGGTATGCGGTCTGAAAGCATGGCTTGGCTTCTAGGTCAATACGGTTTTGAAACTATTATCCTCGAGGGAGGCTACAAAGCTTACAGAAATAAACTTCACGGCTTCTTCGACCAAAAGCTCCCACTCAGAGTGGTGACGGGATACACAGGAAGTAAGAAAACAGAGTTCTTACTTAATTTAAAAGCCAAAGACGAACAAGTTGTTGATTTAGAAGGACTTGCTCAACACCAAGGTTCTAGTTTTGGAAATCAAAAATCTATAAATCAACCGGAGACTGAACATTTCCAAAACCTTGTTTATCAGGAGTTTATGACTCTTGATCTAAACAAAACTATTTGGATTGAAGACGAGAGTATGCATATTGGAAAAGTGTGCCTTCCCGAAAATCTTTACAAGCAAAAGAATGAGAGCCCACACGTGTTTATTGAGATTGAAAAGTCGCAACGAGTGAACTTTTTGATTGAAGATTATGGAGCGTTGAGCACAGAACAATTGAGTGATGCCACACAAGCAATATCAAAAAAATTGGGTCATGACAATGCCTCCAAAGCGATTGACGCCATTGGAGCTGGCGACCTTAAAACTGCAGTGGAAATTATCTTGACGTATTATGATCGCCAATACCACAAATCCATTTCTAGAAAGAGGCATCTTATTGAGGGGCATTATAAAATTGATATCAATAAGCTCTATAACTTAGCGGATGAATTGATCAAGAAGGAAATGCGAACTGATAATAACGTAACTTAGTTTAAAATTCAGAATGACGACAAAGGACACTTTGATTAAGCAGACAATATCCTTACTATCCCGCCTTCCTCAGGACAAGGTCAGGGAAGTATCTGACTATACTGAAACCATACTAAAGAAATTGGATGATGAATTACTAAATAAGGGGATTCAGGAATTTGTGTCGAATTCTAAATCCTTTGAATTTTTACAAGAGGAAGAAGACTTGTACACTACTGAAGATTTGAAGGAAAAGTATTGATGGAAAAAGGCGATTTAATCTTAATTCCATTCCCCTTTACTGATCTTACTGGAAATAAAACAAGACCCACATTGGTTCTTGCCTTTGGCAAATTGGATGTTACAGTTGCCTTTGTTTCAACACAGTTAAAATGGAAGGAAGAAACTGATATTTTGCTAGAATCAAATGAAGAAACGGGGTTAAAGAAAAACTCTCTAATCAGACTTTCCAAAATAGCAACTATTGATAAAAATATGGCATTAGGTAGATTAGGAGTCATTAGCAATTCCTTGATTCAAAAAGTAAATGAAAATCTAAAAGCCATTCTGGATTTGGATTAAGAAATTTGTCTCAATTAATCCACTTTTTAACTAATCATTACATTGAATTACAAATTAACTGAATACAGTCATGGAGCAGGTTGTGGATGCAAGCTGTCACCAGGTGTGCTCGCTGACATAATTGGTGTCGACAATGCTCTACCAGTATTTCCGGATTTGCTGGTTGGAAATGAGACCAAGGATGATGCTGCCGTGGTTAGTCTTGATGGAAAAATGGCCATTGTAAGTACCACAGATTTTTTCATGCCCATAGTAGATGATGCGGTAGATTTCGGTGCAATAGCAGCCACTAATGCCATCAGCGATATTTATGCTATGGGAGCTGAGCCCATCATGGCAATAGCGATCCTAGGGTGGCCAATTGATAAGCTACCCGCATCAGTTGCTTCGCAGGTTATGTCAGGGGCCCGAAGAACGTGTTCAGAAGCTGGTATTCCACTGGCAGGTGGACATAGCATAGATGCACCAGAACCGATCTTTGGTTTGGCTGTGACAGGGAAAGTAGCTGTGGACCATGTAAAGAAAAATACCGATGGGAGAGTGGGTGACTTGCTCTATCTAACAAAGCCTCTTGGTATTGGTATAGTGACGACAGCACAAAAGAAAAAGGTGGTGGAACTAAATGATCTTGAAATTGCTAAGAAGTCAATGACCACCCTTAACAAAATTGGACAGAAACTTGGTCAATTGGATTATGTGAATGCACTTACTGACGTGACCGGTTTTGGAATTGGAGGGCATTTATTGGAAGTGTGTGACGCAAGTGAGGTTTCAGCTGTCGTTCACAAGGATCAATTGCCAGTCTTCAATTTTGTAGATAAATATTTGGAACTAGGATGCGTCTCAGGTGGAACCAACCGCAACTGGGCAACCTACGGCGAGCGAATTTCACTCTCAAATAAGGATGACTATCAAATTATCGCTGATCCGCAGACAAGCGGTGGACTGCTAGTGAGCGTAGACCCTAAAAGTAAATCCGATTTCGAATCATTTATGTTAGAACGAGGGTTTGAATTAGAACCGATTGGAGAGCTGAGGGAGAGGAGCGAGTATAAGATTGTTGAGGTGATCTGAGTGAATAGAAAAGCCTATCCTTGATCATTTATAAAAAATGTGCTCCATCGATCATCTGAATAAATTCTTCTTTTTTGTTTTTACTGAGCGTTATTGAGTACTCTCCCAGACGAATCATGTTGCCTTCAATACTGTCAATATGATCAATATTGACAATATGAGATCGATGAGTTCTGTAGAAATTATCAGGAAGAGACTCTTCCATTTTACTCATCGACTGTAATGACATAATCTTTCGATTGTCTGTAGTGATCACCTGGATATATGCTCCCTGGCTGTTAATAACTGCAATTTCTTCAAAAGAGATTTTGATGATTTTATTGTTGGCTTTAAGGAATAGTTTGTTTGGTTGAGCTGTCTTCTCGCTAGATGGTGCAGAAGAAACAGTTTTATCACTCGCTGAAATTACTTTTGTAACGGATTTATAAAACCTGTCAAATTCTATTGGTTTTAATAGATAATCAGTCACATCCAGTTCATAGCTCTGAACAGCAAATTCGGAATAAGCTGTTGTTAGTATGGTAAGTAATTTGTAAGGCAAGACTTTTAGGAAATCCAGACCTGTTAAGTCTGGCATTTGAATGTCAAGAAAGAGAATATCGATCTTCTCTTTTTCCAATTTGTTCATCGCTTCAAGAGCATTTGGGCACGTCCCAACAAGCTCCAATTCAGGGATTTTAGTGACATACTCGCTTAGCAATTTCCGAGCAATCAACTCATCATCCACAATCAAACATTTCCAGATCATAGCTGTATTTTTAAATCAAGTTCATAAACACCATTGTCTTTATTTATATGCAATTTGTGCTTCTTTGGATAATGAGCTTCAAGTAGTTTGACAGAATTAGTAAGACCAATCCCCTTACTTTCAAACAGAATCTTTTCCACTTCCTTCTTTGTAGTATTCTCAAGATGAAAGGTCAGTTCCTTATCTTCAAGTTCTAAGCTAATCTTTATCCAGGCATCTGGATTAGTTTCCAGGTCAGAGTGTTTGAAACAGTTCTCAACAAAATTGATAAGAATCATTGGCGGAAATGAGGCCCAATTTTTTAATCCGGCTTTGTAAAAATCGACATTTAAAGCAGATTCTGATTTTAGCTTTTGTAGGCTTAAATAATTCTCTATTAGCTCAGTTTCTTTTAAAAGAGGGACTTTGTCCCGATCACAATCATACAGTAGGTATCGCATGATTTGTGAAAGTTTTGAGATCATCTCAGCCGCTTTATTATCACCCAAATATGCCAGGCCGTATATGTTGTTCAGGGTATTGAATAAAAAATGAGGATTGATCTGATTCTTCAATATGTTCAGTTCTGCAGTGGCCTTGTCTGCCTCTAACTTTATTTCTTTTAGCTTGCTTTGATAATAGTACCGAGTAAGCTGAATACTTGCAACCAGAATGATACCTAGAGTAGTCCGGGAAAGCCAAACCAATGGTAGGATAATTTTTGGAAAAGCAGGCATTAGGGTATTTATGTAAATAGGAACCAAAAAGAATAAAGTGCCCAGAGCCAGTAAACTCAACAGATAAAGGGCTAGTTTTTTCAAGCTAAGCTTTTCCCTTCCATCAAATTCCATAAATGCTGGGAACAACCATTTGGCAAAAACCCAAATAACTACAGAAGCAAACCCGAAGAAAACAGCATAAAAGAATAGCATCGAATTTATCCCCTGACTATAGCCCATGCCTATCCCTATAACTATATTCATTAGAATCCATACGGCTATTGGTGCATACCAGAGAAACCTATCAATGCTATCGTAATACTTTCTCATTGATACAAGAATAAAGGGAAATCGCTACTTCAGAAATTGTTTTGCACGAATTGAACAAATTCATTCACCAAAGTGGTAATCCAGGCAATAAGCTATTTCATAGATCAAATTCAACATTTCGTGAAGTCAAAAACGGTCTTCGTGAAATATTTTTTCAAATAGTGCAACATACAAATACATTTGTAAAAATCACTTATTGAACTGAAAGAGCCTTTATCAGAAAATATCTTAGTAGTTATGAAACAAACAATTGGAGCAGTCCTGATACTAATCACCACTGCGTTGAGTGCGCAACAAGTGAATCTTGGTATCATAGCAGATTTTGGAGAAGATGAGAAACTCAGAGTTGATGCTTTTAGCAGAGGGCTCCAGGAAGAGATTCAAAAGACGTTGGGCGCATCCTATCAGGTGATACTGGAAGACAATGATATTATTAGAACAGCTTGGGATCCGAACATGGCTGCTGTAAGCTATGAAACTCTTTCACAAAGGTGTGATTATATAATTCTTTTGGGAATGGCAAGCACCAAAGCTGTACTTGAAAGAAATGTATTTACCAAACCAACAATTGCACTGGGCATTGCCAATGTGGAGGTGCAAGGGATTCCTTTAAATGAAGATGGAGCATCAGGAATTTCTAATTTTTCCTATATTCTAATTTCTCGGAATTTTGAGGAGGAGATCAAACAATTCAAAGCACTGGTAGATTTCAAAAATCTGAGTTTGCTCGTTTATGAAAAGTCCATTCAAAGTGCGGATCAGGAAAAAGCAATGAGTCAAGTACAAGAAATCAGTGAATCCCTTGGAGTTTCAATTACACCAATCCTTGTAGGAGAAAACATTCAGGAATCGTTAAGTAACCTGCCTGATAGTACGGATGCGGTATTATTGGCTTCAGTTTATGAGTTTAATGATCTGCAAATTGAAACTATTGCGAACCATCTCAACACCAGAAAAATCCCTTCATACTCTTTGATCAGTGAGCACGTGGAGAAAGGTTTTTTGGCATCCGTTTCGGCAGACAATGGTGCCAAATACATTGTTAGGAAATTGGCCATTATGATAGATGATGCTCAACAAGGCACTGATTTCTCTGAATTATCTGTAAATCTGGATATTAAGAAACAACTATTCTTAAACGTTAACACAGCTCGAAAAATCGATTATTCACCCTCTTTTCAAGCCATTTTTACGGCAAAATTAATAGGACAATATCAGGGAGATGCCAATGAAATATTCTCTCTTAAAGAAATAATTAACAAAGCTTTGGAAGAGAATCTCAATATTAAAATCAGCAAGAAAGATTTGGAATTATCAGAGCAGAATGTAAAGAATGCCAAGTCTAATTATCTGCCCACACTGGATGTGCAGTTTCAGGGACTCCAGATTAATAAAGAATCTGCCAGTGAATTGACAGGTCGATCTGAGAAGTCAATAAATGAAACAGGGAATATCGGCCAGATCATTTATTCGGAATCTATCATTGCCAATATTCAAATTCAGGAGCTGCTAAAAGAGGCTCAGAAATTCGCTACAAAGCAAGAAATCAATAATGTTGTATTAGATGCCTATACGTACTATTTCAACGTGCTGTTTGCCAAATCTAATGTTACCATTCAAACAGAAAATTTGGATGTACTCAAGAAAAATCTCGAACTGGCTCAGGTAAGGACAAAAATCGGGTCAACTAGCAATTCAGATGTGTATAGATGGGAGGCTGAAGTAGCCAATGCAACTCAAAGTGTAATACAAGCTCAAACCAATCTAATACTTGCCAAAACGCAATTGAACACCTACCTAAACAACACGCTTCCTGATGAATTTGAAGTTGAAGATGTTGCGATAAACGACGATCTGTTTGATTTCTTCTCAAATAATATTATTGCCAGAGAAATGAATGGCCCTGCAGACATTCACAAAGCAACAGCCTTCTTGACTGTAGAAGCGAAAGAGAATTATCCAGGACGACTGCAATTAAACACCAATTTATCTGCTATCGATCGACAACTATTAATGAATAAACGATTGTTTTACACGCCAACCATTGGACTAGGGGCAAGTCAGACAGAAACACTTCATCGAGGTGGAGCGGCATCAGAGATCACAATTCCGGGTAATGAGTTTATTAATTCTACATGGAACATTGGACTAAGTGTCAGCTATCCAATTTTCGATGGAACAAGAAGAAAAATTGAGAAGCAGCGAACACTCATTCAAAAGAATCAACTGACCATGGAACTAGAGAATATGGATAACAACATTGGTCTAAGTATTCAAGCAGGAGTAATTGGTGTGATGACTAGCCAAACCAACATACACTATTCGGCAATTACATCAGAAAATGCATGGAAAAATTTCATAATGACCCAGGACTACTATCGTCAGGGATCTGTTTCAATAGTTCAGTTATTTGATGCTCAAAATACTGCCTTGCAGGCAAAATTGAGTTACGTTAATTCTGTTTATAACTATCTAATGGCATTCGTGTCATTGGAGAATACCATTGGTTACTATTCCATGCTAGGTTCTGATGCCGAACTACAGGATTTTGAAAACAAATACCAACAATTCATTGAAAATAGTACTAATTAAGCGACTGATTGATCATAAACCCAAAAGAAATTAACCGGCACGACCAGAGCAAATTAGTGAAGACTCACAAGGCAGTGACTACATCCTTGTAACACATTGCTCTGTTTGTGCTATAAACTTTAAACACATGAAAAAACAAAACTTTATCCCTTTGATGTCTTTGATATTTATTTTATCATCCTGTGGAGATGGCTCTGATCAACAAGCTGAAGAAATAGTCAGACCGATTAGATATACCGAAGTGATGATGACTGGCGGAATTCAGCAAAAAACTTTTACAGGCGTTTCAGCATCTGGTTCTCAAACCAATTTAAGCTTTAGAACCAATGCGCTTATTACCAAGATCAATGTTAAAGTTGGCGACCGTGTGAGAAAAGGGCAGTTGTTGGGACAATTAGATACCAAGGATACTGATCTCAGTTATGGGCAAACAAAAGCAACTGTGGAGAGTGCTAAAATACAAATGGAGACTTCATTATCCAATCTTGAAAGAACTAAGGAACTGTACCAATCTGGTAGTGCATCATTAAATGATTATGAGCAGGCAAAAAATTCGTATGCAGGTGCCAATTCCAGCTATCAAACCGCTCAAAAATCGTTGGATCTAATAAGGTCTCAATACGATTATGCCAAAATTGTAGCACCAATTGATGGAATAATTTCTGAAGTCATTGCGGAGGTTAATGAATTTGGACAAGCAGGAGTTCCAGTAATCGTAATGGATGCTGGTGATGGAGATATGGAGATCAATGTGGGTGTCCCTGAAATCTATATTTCGAAAATCAAAAATGGAGAGCAGGTAGAGGTTATGATTAATGAAACTACTGTTCAAGGCACCATTACTGAGGTAGGATTTTCATCTTCAGGATCAGCAGTATTTCCTGTCATAGTTCAACTGAATAATTCAAATGCAGACCTTCGTCCTGGCATGCCTGCATCAGCAACCTTCACTTTTGGATCAAAGGATGGAGAACAATATTTGGTAGTCCCAATGAAGTCTGTTGGAGAAGACGCAGAAGGGAATTTTGTGTACGTTATAGAAAATGCTGATAATGAGATTGGAACTGTAAAAAAGCAACATATAATAATTGGACAGTTGACAAGGGAAGGGTTCATAGTAGCGAGTGGCCTTTCTGAAGGACAAAAAATTGCAACTGCCGGATTACAGACCATATTGGATGGGCAAAAGGTAAAACTATAATCATCACATCAAAAATATAGCATTATGAATTTGGCTCAATTTTCCATAGAAAAAAATAGAATATCCTTTGCGATTCTGGCAGTCATAGTTATTATGGGAATGGTACTCTATCAATCATTACCTCAAAACAGTATGCCACCTATGACCATTAGGATGGCCAAAATTGTTTCTTCGTTTCCAGGAGCCGGACCAGAAAGAGTCGAACAACTGGTGACAGATAAAGTAGAAAAAGTGGTGCAGGAGTTAGCTGAACTCAAAGAGGTTACCAGTACTTCCAGAACAGGACTATCGATAGTTACAGTAACGTTGAAAGATCAGGTCAAAGCTGAGGATCTACAAGGCATCTGGGATGAGCTGAGAAGGAAATTGGACGGTATACGAGACCTTCCTCAAAATGTCTTCCCGGTTCTGAATGACGAAGGTATTGGTGATGTGTACGGTATTGTCTTGGGACTTACCACAGATGGTTTTTCCTATGCCGAACTGAAAGAGTATGCAGACGATCTAAAGGACGATTTGATTAAATTAGACAATGCTGCAAAAGTAGTACTTGGAGGTATTCAGGAGGAGCGAATCTTTGTGGAATTTGATGACGCACGACTCAACGAATATGGTCTTTCTTCCGGTACTTTAGCTGGGTTAATATCATCGACAAATATTGTTAGCTCAGGAGGTGAAATAAATATAGAAGATGAGCGAATCGTCTTGGAGCCAACGGGAAATTTCAATTCCGTGGACGATATCAAATCAATGATGGTGCCAGTCAATAATAACTCGCAATTGGTAAGCTTGGGTGACATCACCAATGTCAGAAGAGGCTATATAACACCAACCACTCAAGAGGTACGAGTCAATGGTATGGAAGCAGTTTCATTACATGTATCGCTAATCGATGGAGCCAATATTGTTGCACTTGGTGAAGAAGTAGATATAGTTTTTAATAAATGGAAGAGCAATTTGCCCATAGGAATTGAAATCTCCAGATTGTCATCTATGGATACATTCATCGATAATAAGGTTGATGATTTCGTGGTTAATTTGATTCAATCAATCAGCATAGTCCTGCTGGTGATGCTCATTTTTTTGGGATTCCGTACAGGGCTTGTTATTTCAAGTCTAATTCCTATTGTGGTGATAATGACATTTATGTGTATGGGACTTGGAGGCATTGGTATTAATCAGGTTTCTCTAGCCGCATTGATTATGGCATTGGGAATGATGGTTGATAACGGTATCGTTGTGGCTGAGACGATATCAGTGAAAATGGAGCGAGGAATTTCAGCGAAGCAATCAGCAATTGAGGCTTATTCAGAGCTTTGGATGCCATTGCTTATTTCTACTTTGACCACAGCAGCGGCTTTTCTATCATTTTATCTTGCTGAGAGTATGATGGGAGATATTGTTGGGACACTTTTTCTAGTCATTTCTATTGCTTTGCTCTCTTCATGGCTTATTTCTTTGACCGTTATCACATTGTTTTCTTACCTGTTTATGAAGGAGAAACCCAAAGATGCCAAACCAAACGTTGTAGATAAAATTATCAATTGGCTAATGGGTTATTACCAAGATTTTATTGTAGTGAGCTTAAAACACAAAGGCAAAGTACTTTCAGCTATCGTGGGTATGTTTTTCCTCTCCTTATATGGGTTTTCTTTTATAGATTTTATATTCATGGGTGGAAGTGATCGAAATATGATTACTGTGGATGTCAATTTGCCACTTGGAACCAAAATCGAACGAACTAAATCAGTTATTGCTCAAATTGAAAAATTCACCATTGATGAACTTCAAGTTAATAATGAAAGGGAAGAGGGAATAATGAATTGGTCCTCTTTTATCGGAGAAGGACCAAAGTCATATGATCAGGGTTATCAACCAGGTGAGGCCAACTCGAGTTATGGTCATATCCTTGTGAATACGTCTAGTGGAGACGTGAATCAGGAAATGATAAATGCATTGGATGCCTACTGTTTCAAGAATTTTCCAGGTGCAGAGATTAAGGTGAGTACTCTGGCTGTTGGGATGGGTGGCACACCAGTGGAGATTAAAATTTCGGGTAATTCTCCCGATGTGCTTTCATCTATATCTGAAAAAATAAAATTAGAACTCTACGGTATCTCGGGAACAAATAACGTAAAGGATAATTGGGGTCCAAAGAGTAAAAAATTCGTAGTAGATATTGATCAGATAAAGGCAAAAGCTGCTGGTGTTTCGAGTCAGGATATTGCCTCGTCTTTACGAACTGTTCTGGATGGTTATACTACAGGAGAATATAGAGAAGGTGATAAGTCTATCCCGATTGTAATGCGCAGCGAAAACAGTCAGGAACAAACACTGTACAACATAGAGGCATTGAATGTATATTCCAGCCAAACCTCACAAAGTGTACCGTTACTTCAAGTAGCTACAATCATCCCTGAATGGCAATACGCTAAAATTAAACGATTGGA
>JAAEPI010000724.1 GCA_024232835.1 Cytophagales bacterium | reverse complement strand
TTATCCTCCATATCTTTGTGTCATCTGCATACAATGCAATATTTGTGCCCTCAGACACACATGAGAACATGTCATTAATGAATAATACAAACAGGAGTGGTCCCAATATTGAGCCTTGAGGCACTCCTGATTGTACAGGCAGAGTACTAGAAACAGCACCCCCAACAACTACTTGCTGCTGGCGCCCCTCTAGGTATGATTTAATGAATCTAAGCATAAAACCGTCTATACCATACATATTCTTAAGCTTGTGAAGAATAAGATCATGAGAAACACTATCGAATGCCTTTGCAAAATCGAAATAAATGACGTCGGATCTTAAGTTATTGTTTAAGGTCAATGCAAGGTCATCTGTAAATGGGATCATCTGCGTAGTACAAGATTTCCCATTAACGAACCCATGCTGCCTCTGATCAAGCATTCCTTCACAAGCTGAGAATAACTCCTTCCTAATGCACCGTTCAAAAGCCTTCATCACTAAACATGTTAAGGAAATAGGCCTATAGTTGTCAACACATGCTTTATCTCCTTTCTTATGTACTGGAACAACATAAGCCAACTTCCATTCTGCAGGCACACATCCAGTGACAAAGGATGTGTTGAAAATCATTGTCAGTGGCTTTGCAATAGAAGCAGCACAGTTTTTAAGTACGGGGCCATGTATTCCATCAGGACCGGCAGCTTTGCTAGGATTGATTCCCTTCAAAATCAGAAACACATCCAACACGTGAAATCGTAGATCCAAAAAGTTATTGTTTGATGCCATGTCAATATCAATATCATAAGAACTTCTCTCTGAAAACTGTTCATAGAAATACTCATTGAATAAACTAGCCTGATCAGCAGGATTATTCCTGAAACGATCCCCATATCGAACCGTCTCAGGAATCCTGGTAGATTTAGATTTTGATTTCACGTGTGCCCAGAATTTCTTGGATATAAGGCAATCATCTTCTTCAACACTGAGTCTCATCTTCTCGTTCATAATAGATTTAAAATCTTTTCGTAATTGTCGGAACTTATTAAGATCAGACTCAGTGCCAGATTCAGAATTAGCCTTAGCTCTCCATTTCTCCTTTTTCCGTAAGACCTTGTCACAATCTGAGTCATACCAAGGCGGCTGAAACTGACTTTTGGCACTTCTCTTAGGTATAAAAACATTACAATATTTAGTTAAAATTTCCTTGAAACGAGGCCATGAAGTGTGTGGGTCATGTGACTCAACTAAACTTTCCCAATTTACATGTTTCAGAGCAAAGTTAAGTCCATTCCAATCAGCTTTATTGTAATTGAACATTTTTTGTTTAGGAATTTTCTTATATCTAACATTGAAATTAACTCTAAAAGTGATGCCATAGTGGTCAGATAAGCATGCCTCACTACGACCCAGAATTTTAATATTTGTTACAACATTTGCCACATTCG
>JAAEPI010000723.1 GCA_024232835.1 Cytophagales bacterium | reverse complement strand
TATTTTGTGTATTTAAAAGTATTACTGCCCATATTGGATTACATATAAAAATTCCCTAATGGGAAGAAAAGTGTCAATATGTTTGTTGAGGTGCATCATTTGCTATCGAAAAATGTTAAGTCGAATGAAAAAGTAAGGAAACAAGCATTTGCAGTGTGGTCGCAGAGAAACAAAACCATTTTGAGTGGTAATAGGAATAAATTGCAGCGATCACATGAGCTTGGAGCATGCAACGTCAGACTTCGTACTGCTACAAGGAAAATACTAATTTACTGTCATCAGCTGGCACTCCGATACCGATGAAGGGCTCGCTCTTAGACGCACGGTGACGACTCTTTTGCTCTCCTCATTACATGGCTTTACTGTTACATCAGTACAGTACACGATTTACCACCAATGGGGCGCAATTCTTATTCATTGACATCTTATTCAGTTATCTCTCAGTAACCTCCACCCGACACTCATCATTCTCCACTGTCTGCGTATCAAACCCAATCTCCTGGCAATAATTCATGAATCCCTTCCAACTCCCCTCACTA
>JAAEPI010000722.1 GCA_024232835.1 Cytophagales bacterium | reverse complement strand
TTAATTTGTCAAAGAACTTTTTTTCGAAAACTCAAGTAGTTAATTAAACCTCTTGGAATTTGTAAGACATTATGAGAGACAGCGACAAGAAAAAAGTCTTTATCAGCTATGCCAGAGAGGATATCGAAGTTGCTGAAAGGCTTTACAGTGACCTGAAGGATGCAGGACTTGAACCAGCCAGCATTGGGAAATGAGAATATGAATAAAAAGGAATTAAAGGAAATTCTCAGACTGCATAAGCTTTGGGTGGAAACAGAAGGGAAGGGAGGTAAAAGAGCCAATCTTGTTGAAGCCTATCTTGCTGAAGCCAATCTTGCTGGAGTTAATTTTGAGAGAGCCAATCTTATTGGAGTAAATCTTGTGTTGGCCAAACTTGTGTTAGCCAATCTTCATGAAGCCAATCTTGAGGAAGCCTATCTTAAGGGAGTCGATCTTCAAAGAGCCTATCTTGTTGGAGCCGATCTTCGGGAAGCCGATCTTCATAGAGCCGATCTTCATAGAGCCAATCTTGAGGAAGCCAATCTTCATGGAGCCAATCTTCATGAAGCCGATCTTAGCTATATCAGGATTAACCAAAAGACCGTAAATCAGATACCTGAAGAAATCCAGGAAGTATACAGAGGCAAATGGATTATTCTTTCCGATGATAGCAGTTTAATCATCCGTTCAATAGAATTTCCCCCCGAATATCATCAGGCAGGAATTTCAATTTTAAACTATTTCGGTACGGTTCTAAGAACGAAATACCCTGAAGTAAAGGCAAAGACTAGGATTGAGCAGGAAGGTCTTAAATTAATAATGACAATAGACCCTGTTAAGGGTGACAAGGAGATTATTGAAAAGGCTCTTGATGATTACGGGCTTGTTGTTACTGGAAAAATAACCCCTGAAGAATTCACAGATGATAAGTTTGCAGCCCTTGAGCTTAAAAATGAACTCCGAATAGCCCACCACCGAATAGAATCTCAAAGGGAATTTTTGCAAATAACAAAAGAGAATTACAGTCAGCGGATAAAGTCACTTGAAGAAGAAGTTGACTGGTTACGGAATACTGTGGGGAGTGCTGTTCAGCGTAACCATAATATTAATGTCAACGTAACAGCAGGAGATAAGACCGATGTTAATGCAGGTGGAAATGTGAGTTATGCAAAAGATGAGGGTAATGCAAAGATAACTGGTGTTGTCCGAGCAGAAAAGTGAAGAAAGGATATTAACATGGATATCATTGGCTCATGCCTGACTGTTCTTGGAGTGACATCCGGTATTGCCACACTTCATGCATGGTTTACAGGGCTGAAAACTGGAAAGCAGTTGGACATGATTCTTAACAGGCAGTCGGAATCTAATTTAAAAATCGAAAAGCTTGCTGAACGAATCCTTTACACACCATCCATTCAGCAGGTTCACACGGTCAATGAAACTTCCAAAAAAGTAGAGGATTTGCGAAAGATAAGAGAAATACTTGAACCCGTTCAGGTTGGATTGAACAGTGATATTCTTTCAACCGCTG
>JAAEPI010000721.1 GCA_024232835.1 Cytophagales bacterium | reverse complement strand
TGGATCTGTGCGGCGAGCCGTCTGCGAGTGTGAGGCAACCCGGCCAGAAGAAGCCCGACGTAGGAGGGTGACTGGCCGCCAATGATCCATGCCCAGCTGCCGCAGGCCTTCAACTCATTTCATGGGCATGGGTGCCGAGCCAGCAGGCTCGCATAACAACAGGCTGTGGTCCCGATGAAGGCTGCTTGAGTGAAACGTCCCGCAGGGCAAGCTGCATGATATCGGGAAAGAACAGCCGTGAGGAAGAAGGCAGGCAATGCAGAGAACATGACAGACTCGGAGCGTAGCGCAGACCCGAAGGGCTGGAAGGTTCCCGAGAACTCGGGATCCTGATCAGGTCTGGCGTGTACTCTGCTGCCAACTGATGAGGAACACCGCTAAACCTGTTTCTACCGAAGCTTTTGCGTAGGTAGATGGGGGACGAGTTTAGCGAGGAACGAAGGGAGGGTTATCCATTTCTTTCCTCAATTCTTGAATCATCCATTTCAGTTGGAAAGAAATCGGTAACATACACTATTTTTTCTGACTCAACTATGAAGTAGATGATCTTGACAGTTTTGCGTGGAGTTACTTTATAAACGAGGTAACGATGATCCATTTTCAAAAAAGCTAACTTATCTTCTACGCTTCCCCGATTTGGTAATTTGTCAAGAGAAAGTGCCATTTCTAAAATCTCATCAGATTTACGATCTGCACTTTCTTCAGAATGAGTTGAATAAAAATATTTCAGTAAATCGTAGTAGAAAATCTCTGCTTCCTGAGTGATGTCTACTACATAGTTTGATTCCTCTTCCACTGATTTACTTCTTCTTTGAAAGATTTAATAGAGCGTGTTTTTCCTTCTTTTACTGATTTCATGGATTGTTCAGCTCTGGCAATCATTTCGTCATCTGTGGTGCTGAAAAAATTCTTGTCAGCTTCTTTTTGAAGCAATTTTAAATGAAGGTCTAGCAATTCTGCGTCCTCTATCTTGTCAATGATTTCGTGCAGTGATTTTTTTACAGAAGTGGATGCCATATTGAACTATTTACCACAAATTAACGAACTATTCCCCTATTTGATTTGATTGAGCTCTAAAATTCCACAAACCCCACAAAATCCTTCCATTCTCCCTGCATAGTCTCGAAAGTTGATTCTTCGATTATCGGTGGAAGTTGATGGAATGGATTCACTCTGAAGAGGTGTTTGAACATAGATTTTTCTGGTAGCTTGGTT
>JAAEPI010000720.1 GCA_024232835.1 Cytophagales bacterium | reverse complement strand
CATTAAGAGACTTCTCAAACCAATGCTTTGCCTTCACCAAATCTCCAATTGTGCGATAAGTGATCCCAAGATTTAAAAGAGCAGAAATACTTCCTGCCGCAACCGCCTTTTCATCCCATTCAATTGATTTCTTGAAATCAATTTCAATCCCTTTCCCAGATCCGTACATCACCCCCAGCATAACCATAGAATCCACATCTCCGGAGATTGCGGATTCAAGAAATAATTTCAACGCCTTTTTGTAGTGCCTCTTATCATATGCTTTAGATGCAATGGCAAACAATTCATTAATCATCAATTACCTTTAATCTCACCCCAATTGGGAGGTTTTGGTTTTGGTATCCATTTTCCAGTTTGGTGATCCTTGCATTCAATTTTATTAGGGTCGCTTGGATGATCTCGACAGTGCTTATAAGGATTTTTTGAATTCTGACCAGAAGAACCCCCAGTTGCACCACGCTCTCCGCGTCCACGACTTTCCATGCACAAATCCATAATACCCCCAAGCATAGGCCCAACCAATGGAGGAAACACTATAGGAAAATTTATAGGATTTGGGCCATAAGTAGGTCCACGCGGATCTGTTGGATCAATTGGCGTAGGTCGAGGCCCTCCAGGTGTAGGACCCGGAATTGGAATAGGTATACCTCCAGGCCCAGGCAAAACTGCTTGCTGCCCAGTCGGGTCATTCAGTTTTACAGGATTCTCCTCTGCATAGACAAAGACATTGACT
>JAAEPI010000719.1 GCA_024232835.1 Cytophagales bacterium | reverse complement strand
GTTTTCAATCTCACGATTAATGGCCGACAGTCAGCCTTTGCGAGGTAAGAAGACAGAATCCAATATTTCAGCAAGTTTCTCCTGATTATCGGGACTGTGAAAACCCTTGTCAAAGGAGCTGCTGTTAAAATTTTCAAATCGCTCTTTGGTTTCTTGAATTATGGGTACAGCGATTTGAACATCGGATTCATCTTCCATCACACGATAGTGAAGAATGAAGCCGAACTGATCTTTGACAATGCAGACATTCAGACCCAATTCCTGGCGCACGCCTGCTTTTCCTTTGCAGATCCATTTTGTGTGTTCTTGAAAAATTGAAAATACTTTCTCATGGTGAGGAATTGTCACGCCCTCAATTACTCTCCTGCGAAGCTGAGCGATCTGCCGCTCAGCATGAGCGATATAGCCCCAAATTTCATCAATTTTTAACTTCGTGATAATACCTGTATCGGTTAAACTGATGTCAATGAGGGCTTCTTTGGCTTTATCTACAATCGCCTGAGCTGATTCAAGGTAAAGCTGGTGAGCTTTTATGATTAGCTTATTTCTCTCTTCTTTTTTCTCTGCGTTTTTGGAAGTGGAACGTTTCATCCGGCTGATTTTAGTGAATATTCTTTTAATCTTTCTGAAATTAAACATGCCTTTGCGAAATGAGGTTATCCCGTGAAGTTTGCATAAGGTCATGATTAAAAAGATGATCTTCCGGAGTGCGTCTAAGAGAAGATTGATATCAGTTGGAAAATGGACGTCGGTTTCGAGAGGAAAAGAATCACAGCTTCCTTGAAGACCCCCTTCGGGAATTTTAAAAACAAGGTTATGACCGTGATTTACCACGATCTGATTAATTTTATCGAGAATCGCGGGGGTGAAAAGGGCAATGTTGTCTTTGACAGTTTGGAGAGCATAGCGGAATGGCTCGCCAAACAGGCTATGACCTAACATCAGACGCAGGGTGATGTGGTTGTTAGTGATTTCGGTCAGTTTGTCAAAGTCCCAGTTACAGACCAGACGTAGAATGCCCAGAACTAGGATTGTCCAAAGATTCATACCCCTGCGTCCTTTGTTCGGGTTGACTTTTTTGGGGGTTAATTCTTTCAAAGCCTCAAATAGTTCTTTTCGCAGAGTGCGATCGCAGTATAATTCTTGACGTCCGATGAGAGCTTTAGGAATTTCATCTCGCGATCTTAAATCGAACTCAATATCAGGAATTGAGACTTCTCCGATTGTCATTTGAGGTTCCATTACTTTCCGCATAGTTTT
>JAAEPI010000718.1 GCA_024232835.1 Cytophagales bacterium | reverse complement strand
TTTTGCCCTCGTATTCACCAGAGAAAAACCCAGATGAATACCTAAACTGCGATCAAAAACAGGGACTATCTCAAAAGGTGTCCCCAAGAAGCGAAAAGAAATTGCAGGAAAACTTACAAGACCATATGGATATGTTACAAATTAACCAGCAGCGAGTTCAAAGCTATTTTAAGCATAAGGATATTCAGTATGCCGTCTGATGAAATCATAAACTATTTCTGCCGGGTTAATATGCTGGTTTGGCTCCCTTTGAAAAGCAATCTGGAACTTCTTTAAAAATGAAATCGAGAGTCAGCCATTTCGCAAATAATAAAATGAAGTCGCTGCTAAACTTGTCCGCTTCATCGGCTACCCAAGCAGACCCAGAGCTTAAAGCTTACTATCTCAGACGAGTTGAAAATGGTAAGAGTAAAATATGAGTACCCTAAACATTGTAAGAAACAAAATAGTCCATAGAGTTTTCGCAGTAATCAAAAGAGGGACACCATTTGTACCGCTTTATCAACATGCTGCATAATTGTATTCATTTTATTTGGTTTTACCTTAGAATACAGACAGACTTGCTCCGAGGTTCTTGATTAAATCAAAATCGTGTTGACACAAATTATTCCTCAATCAATGGTATTCACATATTTATCCCATTTGTCGAGCACCTGCTGAAAATCACCTGGAAGTTCCGAATCAAAACTCACTTTTTCCTTCGTGATCGGATGGACAAATCCTAGCGTCTTCGCGTGAAGCGCCTGTCTTGGGATTATTTTAAAGCAGTTCTGCACAAACTGCTTGTATTTGGTAAACACGGTCCCTTTCAACACCTCGTTTCCACCGTAGGTCGAATCATTAAACAGCGGGTGTCCCAGAAACTTCATATGAGCTCTGATTTGATGCGTGCGTCCAGTTTCCAAATTGCACTTGATCAAGCTGACGTATCTGAGTTCCTTAATTACTTCGTAATGGGTGATTGCATTTTTACCAAAATCCCTGTCAGGGAAACAAGCCGTAATTCTACGATCCTTTAGACTTCTACCAACATTTACATGGACAGTACCCTTCTCCTCTTCGAGTTCTCCCCAAACCAACCCATAGTACGTTCGCTCTATTGAGTGATCAAAAAACTGCTTAGCCAATCCCGACATAGCTCTTTCCGTTTTTGCAATCACTAAAAGTCCAGATGTGTCCTTATCAATGCGATGCACCAACCCTGGGCGTCCATCGTTCCCATCCATTTCTGGAAGATTCTGGAAATGAAATGCCAAGGCATTGACCAGAGTGCCTGACCAATTTTGATAGGCAGGATGCACAACCATTCCAGCGGGTTTATTTACAACTAATAAATGTTCATCCTCGAAAACGATATTCAAAGGAATATCCTCTGGAACCACGTCCTCGTCTCTAGGTGGTAGAGTTAAATAAACGTGAATATTATCGCCGGGATGGACCTTGTAATTTGGCTTGACCTGATCGCCATTCACCTTGACCAATCCCTCCTTAATACCCACCTGCAGTTTATTTCGAGTCATATTTGGTAGACGATCCATCAAAAATTTATCGATACGGAGCAACGTTTGATTTGGATCTGCAATTAAATGATGGTACTCATAAAGCTCTTTCCCTTGTGCGAATGGATCATCAGTCATACGGCAAATTTATTTAATCTTGCCTCGTGTTTTCACCATAGCCGTCAACTTAAGCAACCCATAGGAAAAGAAAGCACAACAAATTTTCAATCGAAAGATCACGAAGTTCAGTAGATATGTAAGTCAAGTAATTGACAAAGAGCAGATTGACTCATTTGCTAGGTCCTCTGATTTCAAGATCAGAAACTCGAAAATCAATCCGGAATCATTTTTAGATACGTTGTTTTCCGACACATTAGATGGGAAAAGCACCTTACGCAGGCATAGTCAAAATTTGCTCCATCACTCCAATATTAGAGTAAGCCGTGAGGCTATCAATAAGCGCATTAATGAAAAGGCCATAGCTTTTATGTATAAGCTTTAGAGAAAACCCTTTCTTATCAATATAAAGCCACACCCTTCATTTCACAATGAAAAGAGCATTTTTCAAGTATCAGAGTAATGAATTCAACTGAATTCAAATTACCACCAAACATGTCTAATGTTTTTCCTGGTTATGGAGGAGATGGTACACAATCATGCGCACAGATACAGCTGGAATATGAGGTCTTTAACCATAAAATAACTCATTTGCATATTGGCAATTCCTTGGAGTCAGACAGAACTGAGGGAATGAGGCACTTAGATACAATTCCTAAAAAGACATTACTACTACGCGATTTAGGTTACTATAACATTGGAAATTTACGAACAATTGGAGAGGAGGACATCTTCTATATCAGCCGTTTACATTCTCAAATCAGCATTTACACTAAATCAGAGGGTAGTTTTAAAAGAATAACGCATCAAGAGATTCTAGAAAAACGTCGAACAAAAAGTATATTGACCTAGAGGTCTATATTGGAAATGAAATCAAGCATCCGGTTAGACTTATCGCTCACAAATTGGATGAAAAGCAAACTAACAAAAGAGTAAACAAGACTAGAGGTAAAAAAAGAAAGGCACTAGAAAAAGGAGAGCCAATGAGCCAGTTGAACGTATTCGTAACCAATGTTCCTGCCTCCATTTGCAGCGCACAACAACTATACGAACTCTATACAATCAGATGGCAGATAGAACTGATTTTTAAAACATAGAAAAGCACATTTCAAGTCCATAAAATTCAGCAAATGAGTGTATATAGATTTCAGTGTATCCTGCTTTCAAAGCTAATCTGGGTTGTGCTGAATTGGAGCTTGATAGGATTGTTTCAGGAGCTTCTCAAAAAAGAAATAAGCATCCTTAAATTCAGTAGTACTTTTAGAGATAGTCTTTTTGAATTAAGAGGGTAGTCTACGCTCTACAACTACCCAACAACAATAATAAAGTCAAACTAATCCCAATAGTTAAAAAGTGCGTCCAGATTATTTTCTGTTTCATTTATCCCCTCATTCACAGTCCATTGCTTCTTGATAGTGTTCCTCCGTAAAACGATAGGTGAATTCAAAATATCTTTCTCCCAATTGTTTGCCTTCATAGCCTGATGAATAATTCTGAGTTGTTGGCCCATCACCACTCTGATGAACAAGGCATTTTTCTTCATCAAATTCGACTAGCACAGAGTTATTTCTTCCTTGAAATCCTTCAAAATACCCTTCACAACAATTCTCAATTGTGAGATCATCGGATGAACTACCAATTCCTCTAAACTCCATCAATTCCTGCGCGTTCGGTTGAATCTCAAAAGCGAAAACTTTTGGAATCACTTCGCTAGGAAAGTATTGATAATATTTAATGCCATGGCTTGTTTCATTTATGTAAATGATATCAACATCAAGTCTTCCTTCGCCTGGATACTCTCTACAACTACCCAAGAACAATAATAAAGTCAAACTAATCCCAATAATTAAATAGCGCATCCAAATTGTCTTTTGTTTCATTTATTCCATTATTCACAATCTCCCTCAAAATCAGAATCTGTAAAAACATAGGAATATTTAAAATGGTGATCTCCTATTATTTCATAATCGTAACTACTAATAACATGAGGCCCTTTATCTCGAATTACAAAGCATAAATCATTGTCAACTATTAAAGTTATCTGTCCACCCAATAAGTCTCCTAAGGCATCCTGACAACATGCTTCCGGCTGTGGATTGCTACTGCCTGCTTCAATAGATATAACCTCGCTTGTAGACTGAGGTGCGATCTCCAATGTCCACGTCTTTGAATCATCCGAAACATCGAATTCAATACTACTATCAGTAGCGTTACTAAAGACAAAGTCAACATTAAGAATTCCTACCTCTGGATACGCTCTACAACTACCCAACAACAATAATAAAGTCAAACTAATCCCAATAGTTAAATAGCGCATCCAGATTGTCTTTTGTTTCATTTATTCCATTATTTACAGTCCGCTGCTTCTTGATAGTGTTCCTCTGTAAAGCGATAGGTGAATTCAAAGTGTTTTTGTGCAATTTGCCAACCTTCATAACCAACCAAAATATTTGTTGTTGTGGGACCCTCGCCCTCCTGATAGGTTATACATTTTGAGTTATCAAAAACAATTAATATTGGAAACCCATGCCCCTGCAAACCATCTAAATAGCCTTCACAGCAAGATTCCAGTTTTGGGTGCTCAGAGCCTGTTGCATCGATATTAAAAATCTTATCTGATTTTGGAGCTAATTCAAACAGATTGATGGCATCTCTATTGTCTAAGGTAATATAATTATAGCTTAGACGATAATCCGTTTCATTTACATAAATGAAATCTGCTATTACGCTATGTTCGGTGGCACCACATGATATCATAAGCATGATGAATAAACTAATCCCAATAGTTAAAAAGTGCGTCCAGATTATTTTCTGTTTCATTATCATATTTGTTTTTTATTTTGTTCCTCCACCCATTCCAAGTGGTTTGACCTTGCAATGCATCTTCGATCTGTCTTATTGTATAGCCTGTGACATTATCTTCTGAAAGCACTTCGGAACCTCTGTTGTGATTTTTAGAAGAAGGCCCATCAATCAAATCTACCACAACCTGGGTATAATCCGGTTTACTTGAATAACCACCTATATAATCGGAAATGGGGTATGCCATTCTGGTCAATTCCCATTCTACTCCTGTCTCCCAGCTTTCAATAAGTTACTAAAGAACTAACATCTGTCATTTTTGTGATTATTGATTGGAGATTAGTTCTGCGTTATCGTAATCCATATTAGTAAAAATATATGTGAAAATTGTCTTGTTTTCACTCGTGGTTATTTCATAGTTCCCTGAGAAATTAAGTAAATGTCTCGGTTGCGTAGCTCTGGAATTATATGTCAATATTTTTGATTCATCAAAAACAACCAATACCGAATCAGGCTCACCTAAGTCAAGAATAAAAATACCATTACCACTTCTTTTACCACCATTTGTGACATCAAGTTCTTGAGATTCCCAAATTCCTTCGACAGGTATGTTTATTCTATTGTCTAAGTCTCCATCTAAAAAGGATTTAATGGTTAAAGGATAGCTTGACTTATTAGTAATGTGATATACTTCGATTTCTTTCTTCCCTATACCACAACTTATTAGCAACACCGAGATAGCCCAAATAACCACTAAATATTTCATCCTTTTTTAATATTAATACCAGTTCGCAAATAATTCGTCAACATTGTCTTCAGTGTTGCTTATGTGTTTGCTCTTTATTCTATTCCGCCATTGATTCCATGACGTTGATCCTTTTAAGCTTTGTTCCACCTGTTTAATTGAATAACCTTCAACGTTATCTTCAGGCAATATTCCTGCCCAACCTGATCTCGGAGTTCTCGTCCTTCTTTGATTTTCATCATCAATCATGTCTACCACAATTGACGTGTAAACTGGACGACTTGTTGTTGTTTGTCTCTGATAATTCCCATTGGAGGAATTTCCTCTATATTCATAATCTGAATCCCCAAATTTATTTCTATACCTTTCCTGAGCAAACATCCACTCAACTCCTGTCGCCCAGCTTTCAATAACGGCTTCTGAGCTTGCATCCGTTAATAGATTATATGGTGGAGCATATGCCACAGTTGCCAATGTTCTAAATGCACTTCTATCCATATCCCAATGAGCAGAATGTGCAAGTTCATGGGCAGTAACCGCATAAACATAGTCAGCATTGCTTTTCCAGGCACGGATGTAAATAGACGGCAATATCCCGCCAGCTCTTGCGTAAAAGGCCGCATGACTGGGCTTTTCGTTTTGTCGTTCGGTTATATCAGCAGCAATTTTTGTCTGGGGTTTAAATAGGCCATTGGTAGGTGGGCTGGATAACCCGAATCTCCCTGTATAATAATAATCATGAGCTGCCTGAAAAATCAAGGCATAGTATTGCTGCTTGCTTGATACTACCCCTGAAGCTACTGCACTCAGTCCATAAGTTTCGTTCCAATCCCCCTTTTTCTTTGGCCCATTGTCTCCAGCCTGACCAAATGTCCCACTTCTTACACTAAACTGATATCTCTCCCATTTAATACTATAGTTAGCTGGGTTTTTAAACGTACCATTACAGGAATAATACCCATTCGAATCAGTATAATCCTCGTGAGTGGTAATCCACCTTCTGGCTCTCACTTCTACACCATGAACGGGGACATAGCTACCGTCTATATAATAGTATTCAGTACGATAAACTGCTCTACGACATGGTTCTATCGGTTCTATTTTTAATAATAGTAAGAATCCATCGTCATCACATTCGTAATATTCCCAATGGTCAAACACCTGCCTGCTTCTTCGAGTCCGACCTGCCTGATCATCCCACACCCTGATCCTTCCTGCCGGTCGCCATGAACTACTCGTAATTCTGGCATTATCTCCTTCTTCAGGATTGTCTCCTTCTTCAAGATTTCCAGTAATCCGCAGTGCTTCGTTTACAAGTGCCTCAACAATGGCTTCCGAAAGATTTCCGGCTACCCTGTTGGTTTCCCCATCTTTATATTCATCGGGAACAAACAACTCTGCCAGCACTTCGTACTCCACGCCATCGGGCAGTACCTGATCCACGGTAACACCAACATATTGATACGTAGGCTGATCTATTGGTATGGAAGGATCGTGATAAAAATCA
>JAAEPI010000717.1 GCA_024232835.1 Cytophagales bacterium | reverse complement strand
GCTTAGCCGAAGTGAAGCTTTTAGTCGGCTACCACGAATCCTTGACAGCAATCGTTCACCTTAGGTCAGACAATCTGTTTTGAGATGTCGCTGAACTAATTGATTCGTAGGGATTTGATAGTTTCCTTTTTGCGGTGAAGTGGCATTGGTTTCACTTGAAAATAAAAAAGTGGAGCTTATCATTCTTATAGAAGCAGTTTCCATTGCAATTATCGGCAATCCTCAAACAAGTAACCCATCAACTTTACTTGTCTTCTGGTGCGTATTTGCGTTGCGAGCTAGCTTGATTATGATTATAATCCTACTTAATTACTTTGGAGTTACCATTTCTATTTTATCACATTATCGGGGCAGAATATGTTATTCCGAATTTCAAAAGGTTATCTGAAGCATGAAATTTGAAAACAGCGTGGTCATTAGTCAACCAGTTGAACAAGTGTTTGAATTTGCAACTAACCCTAAACACAACGCCAAATGGCAGAGGGGTATACTGGAATTGGAAATGACATCCGAAAATCATTTTGGAACCGGTGCTGCGTATCGCTGCGTGAATCGGTGTATTGGGAAACACATCAAATCTGAAGGAATTATCACTTATTATGCACTCGGCAAATCATG
>JAAEPI010000716.1 GCA_024232835.1 Cytophagales bacterium | reverse complement strand
ATCTTTGGTTAAATCTTTTGCACCTACAAGTTTTGGAAAATACTTTCCTGCGAAAGTAAAATATCGTCGATAGATACTACGCAGTAAGTCTTGACGAGCTACTGGCATATTTTTGGGATCACCCGTTCCAATAAAATAATGACATTTGTCTGTACAGGCGCCACATTTTACGCAGGAATCCATATATACTTTTAGAGCACGATTTTTCTCTAATAACTCGCCGAATTTAGCAATTGCTTTATCGTGCCAATCATCGACCAGCTCTCCCGGAAAACCAAGATCTTCTTGATGATTTGGAGCAGCAACATATGGCTTTGAGTGAGCCATTGAACCTACATCAATTGATGGTATCTCCAGATAATCTTTTAACTCAGGAGTTTCAAAATCAGCCATGCTCATGATCTCGCTTCTGGTTTATTTGATTCTAGAGCCTCAGCCCAAGGAGCTAGGTGACGCTTTTCTCTAGCATCATCTACTTGATTACGGCTTGGACTGAAAAACATTCCAGGAGCGTGT
>JAAEPI010000715.1 GCA_024232835.1 Cytophagales bacterium | reverse complement strand
GGTGATCTTGAAGCAATAGCGGCTGATAATCATAATTTCGCTTAGGAGGCCACACCGTGGAATCAAGCCAACGGCGCAAATTTATCCTGGCTACATTATCAACAGCAATTCTCATTTTGACTAATCAGGTTCAAATTTAAGGTCAAGTTCAAGTTGTTTAATCATAAAATCGAGGAGATGTTGCCAACTAGGGAAATAGAGATAACGGGTCAAGGTTTTAATATCGTTGAAGAAGGTTTGACGTGCGCCCAATGCTTGACGCAAAAGACGATATTTAGCGTCAAGCAAGTCAAAAACTGTATGAAAAAGAAAAGCGAGTAAATTGAGGGTTAGCAGAAAACTGGCGAGATACTGTTTACCATGCCCAAAGTTATGTTCCAAATGATAGCCTTTGGTTTTCAGGACGTTGTTGTTTTCATTTTCAACTTTCCAACGAGCACGTCCGGCATCAACAATGGGGATAACGGTTTGGTCAGTGAGTTTATGATTGGTCACAAAGGTATTGTAGTAGAGTTGTTTACCAGTTTTACTGTGGGTAATTGTAACTTCGCACCAATTGACCAACAAGGCATCTGGACCACTTCGCAAAGGAACCGCATCGACAAAACGACAAGTAACAATTTCAGTAAAACGTCCATTCCAGCGGCGCAAGGTCAAGTGGTCAATATCATCGCTGGCAGCCAGAGAATCAAGCCATTCATACAAGATTTGATGGGAGTCAGGCTTGCAGACAAAGATAAAATTGAACTTTTTGGCCAAGATTAACTGGCATAAGGGGTGATTGCTATACAAATCATCTCCTAATAGGGTGACACTGTATGGTTTGAAGGTCATACAGTGTTGTTTGACCCAACGTTTGGCGGCCATTCGTTCACAATCCTGTTTGCTATGCCCATCTTGGGGCATAATGAACTCAGGTACCAAACTAATGACCTCACAACGATGGGGGGCCACAATAACTGGGGTTATCGCGGTGTGATAATAGGTTGTTTCTCCCTTCTTTGTCGTCCGATGCAAGCAATTGGGGCAATGGATTGCTTTTGAGCTAAAGTATCCCGTCCCATCCATTGAGGCCAACAACTGTCCATTGAGTACCCGAAATTGCTCTAGTTGACCTGCTTGGGCCAACCCTTGCAATATTTCGTCAAAAACAGGATATATTTGCCGAGGTGTAATTGGGTCCAGCAGTGACCGTATTTGATTGTCACACGGTATCTTATCTATTTGAAACAACGACCCGCTGTTATTGCGTCCTTTACTCTTTTCCATTGCTTGTTGATGAGCCAGAAATGAAGGCGATTGGGTAAAGAAGACCGAAAAGGCTCCCAAGGCCGCATCTTTGATACTGTAACTGACATTTTTCCCCTTGCGATGATCAGGTAAGTGTGTTAGTCGCTTGTGAAACTTTGCTATCAAATTATCAAATTCTAATAAATTATTCATTGGAAATTTGCCTTGAGCCAAGATGTTGTCTACTTTAATCCTTTTTTACACTCTTTGGCAAATCGCTCTGTTTATATTTTCTCAAAATGAGAATTGCTGGTCTGGCGTACCAGTCGCCCGGCCAGGTCGT
>JAAEPI010000714.1 GCA_024232835.1 Cytophagales bacterium | reverse complement strand
GTTCAACCCTGTATCATCTTGTGAAAGAGAGTACAAATGTTCAAAGAAGATTACAACGCCACTTGTCAATCTCATCTTAAAGCAGGAAGTATCTCTTGAAAATCTTAATCACGTACAGATGAAAGCGGCTAAAACAGAACTGAAGATGGAAAAGGAACAAGACTACAGAATAAAGTTTCAAGAAATCACTTCACAGATATCACCTAAGTTGAAGCGATGTATGGAGATATGCAGGGAGAAAGGATCATCAGCATGGTTAACAGCACTGCCAATCAAATCACTTGGCTACTCTCTGAACAAGATCGAATTCCATAACAGTGTCCATGTCCGGTATAATTGGAGCATACCAGGAATTCCCTCAATCTGTGCATGTGGGGAAAAGAACAGTACTGATCATGCCTTAACCTGCAAGAAAGGCGGATATCCTATCCTACGCCATAATGCAATTTGCCAGACCGAATCACTGATAATGAAAGAAGCAGGTTGTACTGACATTAAATTGGAGCCACATCTACTTCCTGTTCAATCTGAACTGTATCAACGTAGGACTAACATTCAAGATGATGCTAGGTTGGATATCTCAGCACGCGGGATTTTTGGTACACATGAGAGGACCTTTTTTGATGTAAGGGTGACACACCCTAATTGCCCCTCTGGTGTATTCAAGCCGCTGAAAGAGATCTACAAAAGTCATGAGCAGCAAAAGAGAGCAGAGTATGAAGAAAGAGTACTGCAATCAGAAAAGGGTTCCTTCGTTCCACTGGTTTTTACAACTCTTGGAGGCATGGCACCAGCCTGCAATGAGCTAAACAAGAAACTTGCAGAGAGGATCGCAGAGAAACGAAAAGAGAGATACTCGTATGTCATCAATCACATTCGAACACGTCTGAGATTTTCTCTACTTCGCGGTATCCTAGTCTCGCTTACTGGGGAGAGGGGAAAGCCCAATTCAAATGCCGGGGACAATAATCTCTATAATGTATCTTTCAATCTCATACCATCTGCAAGGACTTATGAAGTACCCTGAGCAGCTCCACGAAGAAAGAAGAAATCATTTGAATTTATGTATATATTTGATTTGTAATAAGGCACTGTGTTAGCGCTGCCACCTGTGCAATTCCGACCGAGCTGGCCATGTTTAACATCAAAGTAAAAAAAAAAATTGCATTGGAGTTAGAACCAGTTTTGGGCTGTAGCAGGGGATATTCTGAGCTGACAAGCAGAATGGCATGATCTAATCAAGCCTGAATAGGGAGCAGACAATACAAAATGTATTGCTTTGGAGTTAGAACCAGTTTTGGGCGGTATAGCAGGGATGTTCTGAGCTGACAAGCAGAGTGGCATGATAGAATCAAGTCCAACTAGGAAGCAGGCAATATAAAATGTATTGCATTGGGGTTAGAACCAGTTTTGGGCTGTAACAGAGGATGTTCTGAATCTGAGCTGACATGCAGAGTGGAATGACCTAATCAAGCCCAACTAGGGAGCAGACAATATAAAATGTATCGCTTTGGGTTGGAACCAGTTTTGGGCTGTAGCAGGGATGTTCTGAGCTGACAAACAGAGTGGCATGATCTAATCAAGCCCAACTAGG
>JAAEPI010000713.1 GCA_024232835.1 Cytophagales bacterium | reverse complement strand
GCCCATGTCGGCCTTGATCACAACCAACGGACAAGGTTGTGTGGAGCTTTGAAAGAAAAATATGCAGCTGGCAATCGGAAGAAGAAAATAACAATAATATTGTGTGGCTATATTTTTTTCGAAGGGACGGCAACCGAAGGGTCGGCTGGAATTTCGTTGCCGACGGTGGCAGGTTGGAAAAACGAGCCGTTGGTCAAGTTGCTGCAGGTGAAAGTGGTGAACGCGACGGCCGTCGAACTCGTATGGAGGGTGAGCGAATGCGGATTTTCTTTGCGCTTTTCTTGTCGTCCGGCTATGTCGCGTCGGCGCCAAACCAACGTTCGTTGTCTTGGCTCAATATAATGCGGCTGGAGTTTTTCTTCCTCACTAGAAAGGAGTAGCCGAAAGCAAAAAAAAGGAGTCATCGAACCGTAACATTGGCTAGAGTATTGGGCGAGCGATTCCGTTCTGCCGATTGTGGTGGTTAAACTATTGAAGTCGGCGCTAACGTATCACACTTCCGTCTGTCCTCCCAAGGCAGAAGAACGTAACTCCAAAGTAACCAGTTTTGAGATACAGGCCTTCAAAGTCTAAGACGTGTAACTCTATATTGGTGAATATCTATCGGCAAAGTAACATTGGGACTGTGTGGGTATTCTATTGGTCTTTCTTTTTAGGTGCGAGCTCAAGTTCATCCCCTTAGCTGTGGCGAATTCTGATTGGTTGAATGGAGTTACGTCCTTCTGCCTTTGGAAAGTTCATGTCAGGAAGTGATGCATTTCCAAAGGCAGAAACACGTAACTCCAAATTCTTCAAAATGTGAGGCTGTCAAACCATTGAAACATTGCCAAAAGTACTTACTATGAATCAACCTTCATCACTGCATAGGGACGAGAAAAATTATTCCACATCTACACTACATATGAATGAGTCAAATCATCTCCAGGCTCAGTAGTATCGCACAAATTTTTCTAAAATATCAGTCGATTTCCAGGTGTGAGTGGGCAAAGTTTAGTGGTGATGTTGCACTTCTTGCTTTTGCTAATTCCCCTTTGCTCACTTGCAGGTTCTAGGTTCAACAAAACTGAATTTCCTTCACCACCAAATCGGCTGCCTCAAAGTTGTCTTTGAGCGATTTCTTGAAGTCGATCTGCCTCTCCCATTTTTGAAATTCCACAACAACCATTGTCTCTGAAGCAAGCACTTGGCTTCATGCACTGCAACTTTGCTCTGGATATTCCATTCCATCTCCCCAGTTTTGAAAATCTGCTAGCTGGCATGTACATAAGTAATGTCATATTATTAGGAAAGTTGAACGGATTCCATGAAAATTTACCAGTCACATAGGAATGCGAGATGTTTCAGATCATCATTCCCAAGACCAATCATGGGCAGATCTGTCCAATTTTTCAAAGATATTATTGAAATCACGATCTAATCATCACTGGCTTAACTAGGAGCCTGGTTGGACTGCCTTCATGTCGTACACTGTGACGTTTCCAGAACTTGAATGTTTTGCCATGGCCAAAAAGTCATCCCAGTCATAGATATTCTTCTTCCTCTTCATCTTTTCAATCGCATGATCGACTCGGTCAGCTGACATGAAAGTGTTGTCCACTACCAAATGCTTCAATGCTATCTTTGGTGCTGCACAGATACTATTGACTGCAGTCAGCAGCATGGTGAACAGAAAAATTTTTGCACTGGGTGGCGCAATCGTCCATCCAAAGAATGATTTCTTCTGCATCATGATTCTGCTTCAGAAATTGTCAAAAACACTGCAGATATCTTCTGCTCACCTTCCCTTACCATTGTATGCCACAGAGCTAAAAAATGGCGTTTTTTAACTACAACACAGAGTTACGTCCTTTTGGCTTTGGTGAATCACACAAAAACTGGAGTTACGTGCTTTTACCCATAGCATATCTCGGAATTGGCTGTAATCTTGACCCTGTTGCCTTGCTGAGATGAATTCTATATGAGCAAGGATCCCAAAACATGACTTAACTCATTTTTTGCAAAATCTGGAGTTACGTTCTTCTGCCTTGGGAGGGCAGAATTACCGACCGCCTAATCAATTGTGTCGTCGATACGGACTGCGAAGCGAGTGCAGTTTCGACACTTTTGAATTCGACTTTCAAT
>JAAEPI010000712.1 GCA_024232835.1 Cytophagales bacterium | reverse complement strand
TATCCTCCCATTTGCGCAGCATTTTTATACAATGGGAGACTCAATTTTGGATTATACGGAGTCAGAAAAGGATCTTGGCATTCTCATGAATTCAGTCCTAAATTTCAATGATCAAGCCAACTTCCTCTATGGCAAAGCTAATCAAAAGTTGGGGATGCTAAAGAGGAGCTGCTACTTTGTCATGGACACTAACAAAAGGAAAGTCCTCTACTTGACCCTTGTAAGATCCATATTTGAGCATTGTCCAGTTGTGTGGCGTCCCGGATCTAAATCAATAATTAATAAGCTAGAAGGCCTACAGAAAAGAGCACTGAAATGGATCAGAAATGAAATGGGTACAAGTTATAGTGTAGACGATCTATATCACCTTCACTGTAAAGAATTAAACATCCTACCAATGAAATTCCGTTTTGATTACCATGACCTGAAAACCCTACACTTAATAGTTAATGATTTTTCATGTGTAAGCCTTCCTGATTACCTTAAATTTTACTCTGGCTCAAGTAGACTTAGATCGTCTCACTATGATCATATGTCTTTAGTATCAGATGTTAG
>JAAEPI010000711.1 GCA_024232835.1 Cytophagales bacterium | reverse complement strand
GCTTAGCTTAGCTTTGATTGAGAGAATAGGCCTGTTTGGCATTGCCGATTCTTCCTTCGACAGCATTTCTTTCAGCATATTCTCTTTTGGATTTGGCTTTTTGATAAGCAGATTTTGGAATCGCTCTCCCCTTTGGAGTGGTGGGGAGTCGTATCCGGTTTTCTTTACACCAACTGCGGTTGTGATTGGTGGCATAAATTTTATCGGCCTGTATAAGTTCAGGGAAATGTCCAAATAGCACCTTGTAAGCCTCTGCTTGTTTGATCAGGTCTTCACTTTCATTATAGGCCTCCCAGCTCAGGGTATCTTTGGTCATAAAGCCATCCATAACTGAGAGTCTCAGAATCCAAGATTGATGAATTTGCGATTAGACGTAGTAGTCAATGACTTGGTAGGACTTACTGGTCTTAAAATAATAGATGCGGTATGCAATGGGGAATCAGACCCAAACAAACTAGCAGCTCTGCGTCATGCCAATTGTAGAAAATCAGAGGAAGAGATAGCCAAAGGCTTACAAAGCAACGGTAGGAAAGATTATCTATTTGCTCTCAAGCAAGAATACGCTCAATACCAATACATTCAGAATCTCATTATCGATTGTGACGAGCAGATCAAGATTATGCTTAACAATTGGATAAATGAAAACGAAACCAAAAAGTCACTCCACATAGATACCAAGGTTCACAAGAAAATCAATAAGAACACGCCTAAGAACATTGACTTGAACCTGATATCCTATCAATTTTTTGATGGATTAGACCTCTACGCCATCGAAGGGTTTAGTCATGGGTTAGCATTAAGCATAATGAGTGAACTCGGAGAACATGGTATCCAACAATTCCCCACAGCACAGCATTTTGCTTCTTGGCTCAGGCTATCCCCCAACAACAAAATATCCGGAGGTAAAATACTACATAGCCGTACGCCTAAAGGAAGCAATCAACTCAAAATAGCATTGCGTCAGACAGCCAATGTAGTCGGTCGATTGAAAGATACTCACCAGTCCAATTTCTTCAATCGAATCGCCTACCGAAAAGGAAGAGCTTCCGCTAAATCAGCAACAGCTCGCAAACTAGCTGTCATCATCTGGAAGATGCTTCATGAGCATCAGCAATACAACCCACCGTCCATTTATGAGTATCTCGATCAAAAAAGGACTATCTAAAGTCATTGAAGATCAGGAAGGAAATACGCCAGAAGAGTATGAAAAGGAATCTTCACCTGAATTTCTTGAAGTATTGCAACAACTAAGTCCATCGGGATTTGAAAAGGTGTGCCGTAAGTTACTACGAGAGCATGGATTTGAGAACGTAGTTGTTACTGGTGCTTCTCATGACGGAGGAATTGACGGTTATGGAACACTCGAGATTAACCCCTTTGTCAGTTTCAAAGTCCTTTTTCAATGTAAGAGATACAAAGGAACTGTTTCAAGAGCTCAAGTAGGTGATTTCAGGAACGCTATGATTGGAAGAGCTGAAAAAGGCATCATCTTGACAACTGGAACGTTCTCAAATAACTCAATCAAAGAAGCCAATCGTGATGGTGCGCCACAAATTGAACTTGTTGACGGTCAAAAACTTGTAGAGATGTTTGAGAAGGTTGAACTAGGAGTGTCACCGCGAACAGTTTATGAAGTTAATCTCCATTACTTCAAATCATTTATGGACTGAAGTTTCCTTTTATTGAAACTTTATCTACCTTTATCATGTATTAACTAATGGAGATTTAGTGGAGAAAAAGTTTGAGATCAAATTGTTAGAAGAGGCTTTCGGATTTATTAAAAGTCAAAACGATAAAGTTCAAGACAAGATATTCTACAACATCAGGAAAGCACAGATATTAAATGATCCCAAACTTTTCAAAAAGCTAAATCAGAACATTTGGGAATTCAGAACCAAATACACAGGACTTCAATATCGAATTCTTGCCTTTTGGGACAAGGAGAATAACGAAATGACACTGATATGCGGAACACATGGTTTTGTCAAGAAAACAGATAATGTGAGTCCAAAAGAAATTGAAAAAGCAGAGCAGAGCAGGGTCGAATATTTTGAACAGAAAAGCAATGAAGATGAAATCATATAGTTTAGATGAAGCCCAAGATTTGTTAATTGGCAAGATTGGAACACCCAGAAGAGATCAATATGAATTTGAACTCAAACTCGAACTCATTGGTGACATGATCAAGACCGCTCGCAAGGAACGTCACCTAACACAAGAACAACTAGGTGAGCTCATAGGTGTACGAAAATCTCAAATTTCCAAACTTGAGAACAATGCCAAGAACGTAACTATCGAGACTATTTTGAAGGTATTTGAAGCATTGAAAGCAAAGGTTAACTTCAGAGTTGAACTTCTGAATAACGAATTGAATATAGCTTAATGTGGGTAATCGTGTAGACGGCCGTGAGCCATAAGCCCACAGCCTGCCCCGACCTCTTCGGGGTGCGCCTCACACACCACCGTACGTACGGTTCTCGTATACGGTGGTTCACTGAATCGAAGGTTGCGTTTTCTGGTAGTAGTTAAGCATCGATTCGTACCCTCTCCTTCTGAGTCTAGACAAGGTAATAGTAGTTCCCAGTATGGGGCTTTGAGCTACCGCCCCCCCCCATATTAGTTCTACTGTAAGCATACGCTCTGTCACCATCCAGCCCCAGTCGATTCAGGTTCTTCCTCTTCCTCTCGGGCTTTTTCTCCCGAGTACTCGGGATCAAATACAGTATCTCAGACGGTTTCTCAGCCACTCATCCAGTGCTTTGGCTTAAACTTGCCAGTCGGTAGTTGTTCCCCCAGCCTTTCCACACTTCTGCGAGCCGTTCGAGCCGTTCAACGAAACTGAAAGGTTTGGTTTTCTTGGTAATGCCTTTGAGTTTTCGCTTTAGCGATTCCCAACTGCTTTTCTTCACTACCAGTTGGTATTGACCTTTTGTCCCTTTCTTATAGATTGGGACAAACCCATGCCCTAAAAGCTCGAAATTCGATGGCCTGCGAATACCGCTCTTTTCCTTTGGTATAAATAGCAGATTTAACAAGTTATTACCCCTAAAGAATGTATCGCATCCCCTGCATGATCATCCTATTTTTTTAGAAAATTCAAAATGATGTAAGGTCTTTACATGACAGGCATTTAAGTGTATTACTCTATATCATAGGATTACCCTCAATTCTATATTTGTGACAACAAAAAAAACTAATATTTGGATTCTAAACATTATCATATCAATAATCTCCGAAGTTGTATCACCATAATGATAATTATATTATCTGCAACAAGTTTACATGCCCAAAACGCAAAGCTTGACAGCTTGGTAAACCTGCTGGAGCAACACACAAACGAAGATACAGTCAGGGTTAATCTACTAGTTGATATTGCAAACTCATCAGTGCGCATTGATCCAGAAATGAGCTTGAATTATGCAAAAGAAGCACAGGGCATGGCAGAAAAGCTAAATTTCAAAAAAGGGAAAGAGATGAGTCTTAATAGTTTTGGGTTGTACTATTATAATAAGTCAAATTATTCCTTAGCCCTTGATTATTTTCAAAAATCATTGAAGATAAGTGAGGAAATCGGTTATAAAATGGGAGTTGCAATCTCGCTCAACGATATTGGAAATGTGTACTATAATCAAGGCAATTATCCTCTGGCTCTTGACTCTTATCAAAAAGCATTGAAAATTAAAAAAAAAATCAGAGATAAACAGGAAATGGCAATCTCGCTCAATAATATTGGAAGAGTGCTAAACAATCAGGGAAATTATCCTCTGGCTCTTGAATATCTTCAGAAATCATTGAAAATAAATGAAGGAATCGGTTATAAGATGGGAGTTGCAACCGCACTCAACAATATTGGAAATACGCATAGACATCAAGGTAATTTTCTTCTCGCTATTGAGTATCAGGAAAAATCACTGAAGATAAGAAAAGCAATTAACGATAAACGAGGAATTGCAATCTCGCTCAAGGATCTCGGTAATATATATATAAACCAATATTACCCCATGTCCCTTGACTATTATCAAAAAGCACTAATAATTAACGAAGAAATTGGGAATAAAAAGGGAATTGCCATCTGTTTAAACAATATTGGTTTGATTCATAAACAACAGGCTAATTATCCTCTGGCTATTGAGCATTATAAAAAAGCATTGAAAATATTGGAAGAGATTGGAAATAAGCGAATTGCTGCATTCTCACTCAACAATATTGGTTTTATATACAATATCAATGGAAATTACCCCCAGGCGATTGAGTATCATCAAAAATCATTGAAAATTAAAGAAGAAATTGGGCTTAAACGAGGAGTTGCAAGATCACTCATCAATATTGGCAATGTACACCTTAATCAGGCTAATTATTCTCTGGCTATTGACCAGTATAAAAAATCGTTGGTGATATACGAAGAAATCAATGACAAAAATGGTTTAACTAATGTTTTTGAACACCTCGGATTAACATATCTAAAAAAGCACAACCACCATAAGGCATTAAGTTATACCCTCAAAAGCCTCAGGATTGCAGAAGAGTTAGAAGCACTTTATGATCTAAAGCGCATACATCAACAACTCGCCGGTATTTATGAATCTACCCAAAACTATAAGCTGGCTTACAAGAGTCACGTACTGTTCAAACAGTTTAACGACAGCATCTTCAACAAAGAAAACATGAAGAAAATAACCGGTCTGGAGTACCAATACGAGTTTGACAAAGAGAAACAGGCTATAAGAATGGAGCAGGAGAAAAAGGATGTACTGCTAGAGGCAGAAGTTAATCGGCAAGGTGTCATTCGAAATGCTTTTATTGCCAGCTTTATTATCATGACCATACTGGTACTGCTGGTATGGAGAAATTTATATATCAGGCGTAAAGCAAACCGCATTCTTAGTGTGCAAAAGGAAGATCTCTCAGCTGCCCTTCGGCAATTAAAAGAATCGCAGAGCCAGCTGATCCAATCCGAGAAAATGGCTTCTCTCGGGCAGCTAATAACCGGGATAGCTCATGAAGTAAACACTCCCTTGGGAGCCATCAAAGCATCCAATGAGTCCAACAACTACAACATGCAAGAATCTCTGGAAAAACAATATCAACTTTTCAATCTTCTGCCTGAAGACAAGCTGGAGGATTACATATCACTTGTGAATAAGAGCAAGGCTCACCCAGTGCTTTATTCATCCAAAGAAATACGTAAGTTCAGAAAAGTCATATCTAAGCAATTGGAAGAGCAGGGCATTGAAGATGCCGACAGCAAGGCCGACATATT
>JAAEPI010000710.1 GCA_024232835.1 Cytophagales bacterium | reverse complement strand
GTTTACTTTGCCCTTGCCCATAATTGTACTTGGTTTTTGTTTGCGTTTGTAGAAAACCCAAAGCTAAAAACCTTGTGAATTATGCGCTATTTCTTTATATTATTTGTTCGGACAGTTATGGGTTTCAAATAGTAACCCAGCTTAATAAGTGACTCATCCCTAGTAGCTTCCAAGTCCTCCTCACTGGTGACTTTCAGGTAGTCTCTTACCTGCTCAGTTTCTAAATTGGCATAGATGTATTGTTTTTCGGATAGGTATTTGAAGAAGATAAATCCTAGAATATAATCTCGAAACTCGTCTGTATCCATCTTGCCTCTGAGTTCATTGGCGATATTCCAAAGCTGTTGTTCGAGGAGTTTCTTTTGTTCTTCTGACATAGTGGTGTAGTGATGCGGGCTGAGCTATTTAATTGGATTGATTTGGATTGAATTGGGCTTAATCAAAATGATTATGATTGGTGATTCCCTAATTGGAATAACATCTGAAACAGTTCATAGATGCACTATTATCCATCTTATTTGTAGATCGTTTTCTAAGCGTTACATTCTTAAATAGAATATACTAATCAAACACAACTGAAACATAATCAGTCAGTTATAACTTGTTATTTTCCAAAAGGAGCAGAAAAGGTACAATTACCTAGTGAAACGCGACCTATCGTCGCATAAGACCTTATCGTAAGAGCAAAGGAATAGAGATGATAAATTCTTTTATGTGTTGCTTGATACTACCATGAGGGTTGTGTACTTGACTCTTGGAGCCGTGTTAGTCGTTTAGCCCTTTTGCTCGTTAGATCAGCGATGTAAAGTTCGAAAATACTTTCACCCTGGTGTTTAGTAAAAACAAACTTCTCATTGGTTGATGACCAGCCAATGGCATACGAAAAGAGCGGGGTTTCAAAGGCTCTGTTCATGTAACTCTTCTCAGGATCGGATATTTCATACTCAGAGCGATCTTCCAAATCCATAACGTGCGTTGTAACGGATTCATATTCATTAACTTTATGAAAAGCTAACAATTTGCCGTTAGGAGAGAGTGAGGGGCTTACAATGTGGGCGTCTTCCTGTTGGATGACTGTCTCTATTTTTGTTGTAGTTAGGTCAATTTTTTCTACGACAAAAACGCCATCTATGGTTGCTTGAAAATAGATTTCCCTACCATCAGGTGTGAAATTTGGAGCATAGTGGTTTCGTTCTTTGTTGGTTAACTGCCTGACATTTTTTCCCGTTGTATTCGTAATGAACAGTTGCTTGTAGCCTGATCGTCCATTTGTAAACGAAATGAACGCTATGTTCTTGCTATCAGTAGACCATCTTGCATTGTATTCGTATCCAGTTGATTTAGCTACTAGTTTTCTTACGGTACCTCGTGCGATCGTGCCGTCCTCATCTAGATCGGCAATTGCAAGTTTCCATCCACCGTACCGATAGGTATTAAATACCATATATTTCCCATCAGGAGAGACGTGGGGTTGATATTCACCCCGTGACTCTTTATTGGTCAGCCGAACCACATTTGACCCGTCAGCTTCTACTTTGAACAAGTCGGAATAGCCCATACCTCCTGAAAAGTAGATTGCTCTTTCTTGTGCCAATATTGGCAATGCCATGCAGGCGGTTAATACAAAACAAAATAGATTTATTTTCATCGGTTCTCATCATTAAGGTTGATCATGTTCTCTCCGCTGATATCCATAACAAATACAGGGTAGTGGCCGTTGATTTCAGCAAAGAAGGTAAGTCGACTTCCATCTGGTGCCCATCTGGGTCCGTATTCATCATACGGCGTTTCTGTGAGTTGTTGCCTTTCACCAGTCTTTAGATTGAGACGCCAAATGTCCAGATTGCCAGATTCCGCGTAGGTAAGTACAATTTCATTTCCATCGGGAGATACGTCAGAGAAGAAAATTTTATGCTCGCTAGACATCAGTTCAGTAAGGTCATTTGATTGGTAATCGTATCGTACCAATGAACTCCCTGTGTCAGTTAGTAGGGTAATTAGCACATCTCCGTTTGGGAAGAAAGAAGGTGCTCCAACGTATTGGTCCTGAAGATAAGGTTTCAGGGTTTTGGTCAGGTAATCATAAATAAAGAGGGTAGAAGTTTTATCGATAGCTCCTTCTGCATTGAAGGCAAGTTTTCTGCCGTCACTTGACCAAATTGGGTGAAAAGTATTAAGACCGTCCAGAGATGCTCCCTTTATTAGTATTAATTCCGAGTTATCACGGGTTTTTATAGCAATCTGTGATTTGCCATTGATTTTTTTTCGGAAAGCATAGGTGTCCTGTTTTTTAGGATTTGGAGCCGGCTGACTTCCTACTAGGACTGCCTGTCGATCATTGGATTGGATGTCGTGAATCCAGATCGTTCCAGATCGATCATAATAGATCACCTCGTTTTCACTGACCCATTTGGAGTGTAGTCCCGATTGCCCCCATCCATTATATGTCCTATTAATTATTGCACAAAAAATAAGAAAATATTTCATTCTGTATTGGTTACATTCTGAACTGAATAACAGGTTATTGCCATCCGTAAACGAAGCTTAGGGACGAATTGTTAGAAAAATGATAGAAAGTTGATGTCCTGTTAGTATCTGATGTCGCATGTAGTGCTTGCTGAAACCTCTGAATATCTAGTTCAGTTCATTTTTACACCCTAAAGTCAGGCGGGCTCATACTTGCTGTGTTAATACTGAAAGTATGGAAAGAAACCGATGGTTCATGAGGGCATGTGAGCAAGGCAATGTGTATGAGTAAATCAAGGCTTAATCGGAGCTAAATTTCATCTTCATAATCTGGATATTGCTCAGGTGCATCGTATTTTGATTCTACCATTTCGGGATAGTCCATTTTAGGGTCGATTACTACCTTCTTTTCAAGGCTTAACCAGAAATTCCACTCATCTCCATAGTCAAATAGCATTAACCATTTTTTACCTTTTCTTGTAAAAATATCCATGGCTGTGTGGTCATCCATATTGAATACTTGTTTATCAATTTTTCTGCTGCTAAAGCCTCCCCAGTCATCTGCTGAATCCTCGATCATTTCAGGATGTTCGTAAGATATTTTGGAAGAGTAGTGTTGTTTGAAATTGTCATAATAACCAAACAAATGATCATTGTCGAAATCAAAAGCATCCAGGACGGATACTCCCAGTTCTGTCAGTGGCATAAATGGCCGAATGGCAATTATCCGATGGGGTGATTTTTCACTTGTACCTCCAGTAAGCTCATCCCAATATGGAATCAAAGCCTTGATATGGTAAATTTCAGATGTTGGTGATTTAATGATTTTTCCCATTTTTCTTGTTAATAATTGATTTCTTCAACTACACAAAGATTTCTGTCTGTTCCAAGAGTAGCCCATTAAGACGAAAAGATACAGTTTATGATTGATGCCTTTGAACCTCGAAGCTAAAAATAATTCTACCATAAACAGCTATTCATGTCTTTCATAATTCATCGGGAAGATCGTATACAAAATCGTTGAAACTGGAACCAGATTTAAGTCTGATCAGGTATCTGTCTGTTTTTTCTTTGTAATTCAGGTGAAAGTCTTCATGCAATTTATTCTGGATGATAGAAATCACTCTTTTTAGCGTTTGAGTAACAGACAAATCATATTTGGTCCAACATGTTCCAAATTCGGCGAGGTTACCAGGCACATCAAATACTGCTTCCAGAATGGTCATTAGTAAGTCTATCTCTCTCTCAGGCCGTTTATCTATTTTCGTAAATTCGTTGATCACTTTCTTAGCCTCTCCAATTGCTTTGGCCATTCCCAATTCATCTGTCATGGACTGATGGCTGGAAAATATTACCTCTGCTACTTTCTCTTTGAAAGAATCATAGCGGGCATCCAGTTGATCAGCCGTAGAGATATGTTTGAAGTAGAGTTTTTCCATCAATGCTTTGTCCTTTTTTAATGATTGATAGAGCAGTTTTTCTTTCCGTTTGTGAGAAAGGCTTTCAAGGTAAGGTTGTAGATCTTCTATGGTTATTTCCATTCATTTAGCATTAATCTGCATTGTAAGAAAATGAAACTAGAAATCCCTCATCTTATGAGCAAAATTCAATGTTCTGTTCTTATGGTTTTATCTGTGAAATCTCTACATAATCGTGAATAAGTTGATAACTTTCTGTTTAATATAGATCCCAAGGTTATTAACTAGACGTGCATTTTCGCGATTTTTATTTTTAGCAAAACCTTGACAATCAGTAAGATATGGAAGGGTTCTATCATTGTTTAGTTCCATCGGGTTAATAAATGATTATCAAATAATTTCAATGTAAGATTATGGACATATTCGTCGCAATCTACTGATACCATGACAATGGATGGGTTGGGAGACATGAGATGGCATTTAGGAGTGTTGGCAAGTACGATCTCGTTGATACCTTTGAAGTAATCCAAACCTGACACATATGAAATGCCCGTTAAAATACCGAGTTTATGGCTTGCCATAATTTACTCCTGTAAAATCTTCTGTTTCCAAATTCCGACTGAAGCGCTGTTGGCGAAATTTGGGGTAATGATGCTTGATGAAAATGCATTGAGGTGATGCAATTTGCACAAGGTTTTTACCAAATTTATTCAATTCCTTTTGCTGTTTCATTTATAAGTTCCCATGCATTTGTGATATGTGATTTCTCGACATTAGTTTGTCCAATTGACATCCTCAATGTAAAAATGTTTTTGACTTTGGTATGAGTCAGATAAATGTTGCCAGTGCTGTTTAGCTGATTCAAAAGCCTTTCGTTGAGGCTATTCTGTTCTTGTAATGAAATGTTCTTTAGAATTGAAGGTTTATAACAGAAGCAAACTAAGTTCAAACTTCGAGGAACAGCCAATTCAAAATCGGGAGATTTAACCACTTCGCTTTCGAACCATTGAGCTAGTTCAATATGATGTCTAAGTTTTTCTTGCAATCCTTTCCGCCCAAAATTGCGCAGAACGAACCACAGTTTAAGAGAACGGAAACGTCTACCTAAAGGGATGCCCCAATCACAATGATTGTTGACCATTCCATCGGTTTTCGTTTTGAGATATTCGGGTAATATGGAGAATGTATTGACCAGCGCATCCTTGTTCTTCACGAAATATGCAGTGCAATCAAAATTCGTAAACAACCATTTGTGGGGATTAAAAACAAAGCTATCGGCATGTTCAAGTCCAACTATCAAATTTTGATATTCGGATAATAATAATGCCGAACCGGCGTACGCTGCATCCACATGTAGCCAAATTTTATACTTCTCGGTGATTTGAGTGATCTTTTTTAATGGATCAATAGCCAAAGTCCCAGTAGTGCCAATAGCAGCAATTACACATAATGGTATATATCCTTTTGCAATGTCCTTTTCTATGTTTTCAAGTAGCAAATCCGAATCCATGGCCAATTTATCATCCGTCGGCACTTTGACAAGATTCTCTTTCCCAAGACCTGCGATCTTCACTCCTTTTTCAACAGAAGAGTGTGTTTCTTCAGAGCAATAGACTCGGAAATTTGTGTATCCATTTAACCCGTTTTTATTGACTTGATAATTAGATTTTTGCTCTCTCGCTGTGATAATTGAGGCGAGTGTGGATGTTGAGGCAGAGTCCTGAATTACACCTGTCCAGTCACTTGGGATAGCCATCGCATCCCTTAGCCATTCCATCATCCTTTCTTCCAGTTCAGTTGAGGCTGGGGAGGTGTCCCATTTCATCCCTTGAATTCCAAGAGTAGCCATTAGCATTTCTGCTAGTATCGATGGAGAGCTTGTATTTGCTTGAAAATAGGCAAAAAAATTCGGGCTCTGCCAATGTGTAATGCCAGGGACGATTATCTTTTTAAAATCACTGAAAATCTCGTCTATGTTTTCGCTTTCATTGGGAATAACCTTTTCAATTTGATTATATATTTCTTTTGGATCAACTTGAGATTTTACCGGATATTGCTCGACATCCCGCATGTAGTCAGCCATCCAATCAACAAATTGATGCGCATATTGACGGAATTTCTCAGATTCATTATTCATACTTTTTTTTATTGGCTGCTGAATTCAAGTCACTAATGCAACTTTTTGGTTAAACAATAATTTATTCATTACGAATATAGGAGATTCAAAGTCTAATCTTTTTCTGGGCCTGTT
>JAAEPI010000709.1 GCA_024232835.1 Cytophagales bacterium | reverse complement strand
GAAGGAAGGCTTAGTCTTGCCAGTACCTGGTTTTCACCCTGATATAATTCACGAATCCCCCGGTATCCATCTCCATAATCTATTCCAATCTTTTTGAAGGCTTGATAGCAGGTTTTCGAATTTAAGGTTCCCTGATTCATCTGTGACTTGAGATTTTGTATATCAAGTGGAGGTGTCTCTTCTTTGGTTTTGACTTCCGCTACTCCCTTGAAATGAGCTATTAACTCTTCTTCATTGGCAGATTCAGTATATACCTCATATTGAATCTGCCCATCGTTTTCTCCATGTAATCCGATATGTACTTTCTGGTAAGAGCCATCAATAACAATAGGTTTAACCCATACACTATTTTTAAGATGAATGATCATTCCTTCTTCTCTCTCTACTGAAGCCTTTTCCACTGCAGCTCTTGCCATCTCTAAATAACCAACACCGAGGAGGACTTTTACTCCTTTTGCTTGATGATCGTTTAAGAAGAACTCCTTACCGGTGAAAGTAGAGGTAAAGCGTTGTTCTGATAAATCTGAGGTGTTTTCATGCAATAGAGGATGGATGACCGAAACAGAAGTGCCTGCTGTTGCATTGATCCCACTCCTTCGAGTGTCTGAAATCCAGTAACGTTCTCTTGAAAATG
>JAAEPI010000708.1 GCA_024232835.1 Cytophagales bacterium | reverse complement strand
TTAGAACTATGCTCAAAATGGCATATGAAACTGATAACATATGATGTGAAGAGTTGGGGAAATAAAAACTGGAGGCTCTTCCCCTTTGTGAAACTTGTAATCAACAATTTTGTGGCAAAAATATTAGAAATTGAAAAAAACAATGGATCGTAAGATGAGACTGAATGTTGAAGATGATTCGGATCCTGCTTTAATATCTAAGAAGTTTTGGTCACACGTGAAATCTAAATCTAAATCTACTCGAATTCCTGGGACTGTTCATTATGGTCACCGTTTTAGAACTGATTGCAGAGAGCAAGCTGAATTATTTAATGAGTATTTCTCTAATCAGTTCTCTGAACCCAGTTCTTACAACGTTGATATTGATATGAGAACAGATTGTAGATTTAATGATGTACGATTTCATGTGTTTGATGTTTATAACATCTTGAAAAGTACAAATACAAGCAAAGCTGCCGGTCCAGATGGAGTCCATGGAATGGTCTTGAAGCATTGTGCAAGCAGTATGGCGAAGCCTTTAACCATCATGTTCAACACTGCTTATGTCACTGGGTGTATACCTAGTGAGTGGAAATTAGCAGCTGTAG
>JAAEPI010000707.1 GCA_024232835.1 Cytophagales bacterium | reverse complement strand
CGATCGAAAATGCCTTTGCATGGAGCTCCAGATCCCCTAATATATTTGTCAAAATATATGGCAAAAAACACCATATTCAATTGAGGTTTTCGGAATATTTGAAAAGATGCCAAACTTTCGGTTTTATCATATCATCCCATGGTACATCATGATTCGTAGTCGGACTCGTATTTCCTCATGATCCAGGAACTTTGAAGCTTGTAGTCCTCCATGTTTCAGCATCTTTGGAACTTGTAATCGTTCCCCAGAATTCAGGATCTTCGAAACTTGTACTCCCCCAGCCTTCAGCATCTTTGCTCTCCTTGAAGGTGAAGTGGGAAGTAGCCATACACCAGAAAATTACATTGAGCCTTCTATTGGTCCGTTGAAGACCAGCTTACCACCGTTATGCATCAAATGACAAGCAGAAGAACGTCACAACCAGCAAAAAAATCGTCACTGGCTGCATTCACGATTTTCCATTTTAGCCTGTGCCACATCCTACTGATCCGTACGGTAGCAAAAATCTAGATGCTAGGTT
>JAAEPI010000706.1 GCA_024232835.1 Cytophagales bacterium | reverse complement strand
GACGAAGGAGATCCGTTCAAGATTGCACTAATTGACCATTACACGTTGAAATCGGATATGAAGACTTTATGTCATAAAATCAAAGCAAATCCTCTACTGCGAGATTTGCGCCTCATTTTACTGGCTTCTGTCGGGAAATATGGAGAGGCAAGGTATTTTCGAAGCCTTGGTTTTGACGCGTATCTGGTCAGACCGGTAGAACAGGCAGAGTTATTGGACTGTATCAAAATCGTTATTGGAAAACATGCTAGTATTGGCGAAGATACTACTAGTCAGATGGTTACACGATATACTATATTGGAGAACCATAAACGAAGTGCTCATATACTCCTTGTGGAAGACAATGTTGTCAATAAGAAGATTACATTACATATTCTGGAAAAGAAACTTGGCTACCAGGTAGATTCTGCTGGTAATGGAAAAGAAGCAATTAAACAACTGGAAAGATTTGATTATGACCTTGTGTTGATGGACTGTCAAATGCCAGTGATGGATGGTTATGATGCTACGCGAGCCATTCGTAATCATTGTACATCTGTCAAGAATGATAAAATTCCAATAATTGCTTTGACTGCTAATACCATGAAAGGCGATCGTGAAAAGTGTCTTGGTGTGGGTATGGACGATTATCTTTCCAAACCGGTTAAAATGCAGGATTTGGCCAATGCGATCGAGCGAAACATTATGAAGTAAGGTTGTAGCAGGTCAG
>JAAEPI010000705.1 GCA_024232835.1 Cytophagales bacterium | reverse complement strand
TTTGCCGTAGACTTTTGTTGTACTGTATAGTGGTAGCTGCATTTTTTGCACTTATACCTTTGTTTACCTTTTATCTTGCCGGATTTAATACCAGCACTGCTTGAACACTTAGGACAATTCATGGCGTTTTTCTGTAAAAATAAGAAAACTATACATAATTAGCAATGCCAAATCATTGACACATTTCTAGAGGATGAAGGAATCAATCCAGAGATTCACGAATCGGGCATTCGTTATGTTGTTACTCAAGCAGGAACAGGAAGTCAAGCGACTTTGGCTGATGATGTAACAGCAAAATACGAAGGATGGTTCTTGAATGGAAATGTATTTGACGCCAGCACTACGGGAGCCACCTTTCCATTGAGCAGGGTAATAGTCGCTTGGCAGATTACAGTTCCGTTGATTAAGGAGGGAGGTAAAATCACTATTTACGCTCCTTCCGGCTATTGCTACGGTCATTCTGGGTATGCTGACATTGGTCCTAATACGAACCTTATTTTTGATATCGAATTGGTCAGTATCAATTAAACATGTACATTGAAGAAATTTCATCATTTCCCTGAATAGTTCTTAGAATCTGGAGATTTGATTTTCAAAAGAATTTGCAATTTTTTACACCAAAATAAGGGTTGCTCAATATAAACAGTTGTCAGACACATTATCACTAAATAATCGACATTGACTTTGAGCGAGTATCCATTAAGTTTTGATTTTGGCATTTTTGCCGACCTGTTAAATCGATGCTGACTTTAGCTTCTGAACTGAGTTTGGAATGGAATGGACGACAGCAATTTATTGAATTTCCTCAAATCAATATTCCCCCCACAGATCACAATCACGACTGTGCTTCCTTTGAATTGAGCTTTGTTCTTGATCAGGCTCGCAACCGCTACGCCTGCCGCTCCTTCAATGATTTTGTCATGCTCAGTAGAAATCAATTTTATTGCCGAGGCTATCTCATCTTCGGTGACCAATATAGTTTCATCTATTACTTTCTGGCAAATAGGGAAAGTGATAGAACCCTCTTCAATACCACCAGCTGATCCATCTGATAAAGTTTCTCTCTCTTCCTCCATTCCCATAATCCTGTCAGCAGCTAGACTTAAGGTCATTTCTTGAGAGAGTTCTGGTTCGCAACCTTGGATCTTGGCTTTCGGTCTTTTGATTTTCAGATACGTCCCAATCCCGGAGATAAGCCCACCTCCCCCAATGGTGACCAGTACATGATCAAAATGATTAAGCTGTTGGTCCAGCTCAATTCCAATAGTCCCCTGGCCTCCAATGATTTGTTGATCGTTGTAAGGCGACACCCAAACCTTGTTCTGAATCTGTGCTTGTTCTTTAGCATGGAGCTCGGTGCTAAGTGCATCTGTCCCAAAGAATTGTAACTCAACGGGATAATTACTGAGCGCAGCGATTTTGGATTTAGAAGCATGCTTCGGAAGGTAGACCGTTCCTTGAACATTGGTGATTTCCAAAGCCCTAGCCAGTCCAAGGGCGTGATTGCCGGTAGATGCCGCCATTACTCCTCTTTTCTGTTCATCTTCAGAAAGTGACAAGATTTTATTCAGACTACCCCTGGCTTTGAAGGATCCGGTATGCTGTTCGTTTTCCAATTTCAAAAACACCTTACCCTCAATCAGCATACTGAGATTTCTAGATTCGATCAGTGGCGTTTTTAGAATATGTGGTCGTATTCTTTTTTCGGCTTGGAGAATTTCGTTGAAGATGTTCATGTCTTTCATTTATGTTCCCAGTTATTAGGATCGGTACTTTCATTTGGCGAAAGTCCAAGAATATCACCATCTGTATTCACTCCAAGTCCCACAACCGTACGATTGGCGTAATTGAAATAACTGGTTACTTGATTGATTTCAAGAATCTCACCGTCAGTAAATCCGAGGATTCGAAGCGTTCCAATATCAGCTTCTTGAATTGTACTCGGATGGAGGGTGAGTTTTTTTGAGTAATCAATTCCTGCCAAGTGCTTAGAGTCAAAAAAGGCTTCAAAGGAGTCGCCCTTTACTGCTTCTAAAAAGTCATCGGACTTGCTGTCATCATCCAGCAATTTTCTCAGCCCTGAGAAATGGTGGTTCACGCAATAAGAACAATTGTTCAGGTGACTGACATACACGCCGATTGCTTCCAGATACCATTTGGGTAGCGTGTTGTTGCTATTGTGAAGCACGTTTTTGTATAAAGCCATGTGACCTGTCAATGTGTGTGGTCGGAGACTATGACTCATCAGAATATTGTCGACATTGTCGTTTGGCCCTTTGACTCGCTCATATAGTTTCTTCAAACGCGAATCTGCATTTTCATAATTGATGGTTTCAATCCAAGCCATGTGTTTATGTTTTTGACTGCCAAACTATTTTGAAAAATTGGCTATTAAATATAAAGCGTTCATTTTGAGTAAATTTGCGTTAATTAGATGAGATAATTGTTTACCATGAAAGTAATAGTTGACATAAACGATAGCAAAGCTGACTTTGTCTTAGAGCTTCTCAGCAATTTTTAATTTGTTGAGACACAACCGTTGACTCCTTATAAAACGGAAGTAATTGAAAGTGTGAAAAAAGCCGTAGAAGAGATACAGATGATAAAGGAAGGGAAAATGGAAGGTATACCTGCAGAGGAATTATTGAATGAATTATAAAATCATTGCCATTCCTAACTTCAGAAAAAACATGAAGAAGTTGGCTAAAAAATTCCCTTCGATCAAAGCTGACTTTGCTCAGTTATTGGAGGATTTGCAAGAAGATCAAGGAATACCTCTTGGAAATAACTGCTACAAAATCCAAATGCGATTTCTTCAAAAGGAAAAGGGAAATCTGCTGGAACAAGGGTCATCACTTATTTGCAAGTATCTGAATCAATGATTCATCTGCTGGCCATTTATGATAAGTCCGACAAGGAAACAATTTCGGACAAGGAACTGACAGAACTCCTTCAAGACATTACTTAGTAGACTTCACAAATAACATGATCTTGCTAATCTTCCCAGAGACAAAGTGTCACTAATGAGTATAATCGATTATGAAAATCCAGAAGTTGAGGATAGTGAGGTCGCTGCAGAAGAATGGTCTGAAAATATTGGTTGGTTTGTACTTTTAATAACCTGCATTATTGTGATCGGTGGGTGGATTTTGGCTTGGCCATTTCACAATAGATTGTTCATCTGGATCGGAATCCTATTAGTCTATATTCTCATAACCTTATGTTCAGCTCATTATAAAGAAATGGATTTGCTGAAAGGATTGGCTGCCTACTTGAAAAGGTTGACAATCAAGAACTGGAAGGATATTCCAATTAAAATTAAGGCGTACTTTACAATCCAAGGTTATCGCTCCAACCAATCTGACAATTACTTCCCTCTGGATGGGATAGTCTTGGGCTTAGTTTTAATTATTTTCTTGTACTTACCGTTTGTTATATTGCCACTTCTGATTTTTCTCTTAATTAAGAGCGTTCTGATTACATGGGTACTCTTCATTCATTTGATTTCTTATTTCTTCACAGATAGGTTTTTTTCAATAGTTTCTGTTGAAAGAAAGCGTCAATTAAGAATAGGTAGGGTTGTATTATACACTTTCAATGTTGGTGCAATGGCCTATTTGAGCGTTCTTTCACTTGAGCTAGTCTTGTGAATGAAAAATCACACTGGATCTACATCAAAAATCACTCGAACACTTCTGAATGTTTTCACGGCATTTACTTCTTCGCGAGCTATAATTAGGAAGTCTTTTAACCCCTGGATATTGATACCTTCGGTCTCAACCCTGATGTTGATTTCTTTCAAGTACATATTCCGTACTCGATTGATCACCGGATCAGTGGGACCATTGATCCTATCTGGAGTAAGATGTTGACGTAGGTTATTGGCCATAAATATGGCTGCATCATTGAGAATATTTAGCTCCTTGTGTTTAATGATAATTTTGATCAACCGATAGAAGGGAGGATAGTTGAAATTTTCCCGTTCCCAAATTTCTCCTGTATAGAAATGACGATAATCTTCTTTCAGTACTTTCTGTAGCACGACATGGTCGGGATCGTGGGTTTGAATGAAGACCTTCCCTTCACCAGACTTCCGTCCTGATCGACCACTAACCTGTGTGATGAGCTGGTAGGCTCGCTCATGCGAACGAAAATCAGGAAAATGAATGATACGATCAATGTCAAAAATGCCGACCAAGTTCACCTTGTCAAAGTCTAGCCCCTTGCTCACCATCTGCGTGCCAATGAGAATATCTGTTTCGCCATTTTCAAAATCAGTCAGGATTCGTTGATAGCTGTTTTTATTTCTTGTGGTATCGAGATCCATTCGTTGCATTGTAGCATCTGGAAAGAACGGCTGCAATTCGTCCTCTAGCTGCTCAGTTCCAAAACCCGAACTTTTCATGTGATTTAATCCACACTCTGGACATTCCTGTGGCATGTAGATATTATGCCCACAATAATGGCATATTATTTTGTTCTGAAGCTGGTGGTAAGTAAGACTTACATCGCAATTGGGGCAACCCATGACATGTCCACAATCATCGCAAGAAACAAAAGGAGCATATCCCCGACGGTTTTGAAACAAAATGACTTGTTCTTTTTTCTCAAGAGCGAATCCAATTTCTTGCAACATTTGAGCGGAGAAAATATTGGCTTTCAACTCCTTTCGCTTTCGCACCACTCGCATATCGATCAACTCAACTTTCGGTAGCGTAACATTTGCATAGCGTTCGTCTAATTCTACCAATCCAAATTTCCCCGAAAGGGCCTTGTGAAAAGTGTCTATAACCGGAGTGGCTGTGCCGAGCAAGGTTTTTGATTTGTGTAGTAATGCCAGATAGATGGCAGCATCACGCGCATTGTATCGAGGAGCGGGATCGAATTGTTTGAAGGAGGATTCATGTTCTTCGTCCACGATGATCAAACCTAAATTGCTGAAAGGGAGGAATACGGAACTTCGCACACCTACCACCAGCTGATATTCTTTTTTCAATACCTTATTCCAAACTTCTACACGCTCGCTATCGGAATAATGTGAATGATAAACACCGAAGTTATTTCCAAAAACTTTTTGTAGTCTGAGAATGATCTGGGTAGTGAGAGCGATCTCAGGAAGAAGGTAAAGCACCTGTTTGCCCTTGTCAAGTTCATTTTTAATGAGGGACAGATAAATTTCTGTTTTTCCGCTTCCGGTAATTCCTCTAAGGAGGACGGTTTGCTGGGATTCGAAATTGGAATTGATCTCTTTTAAAACCAATTGTTGAATGTCGGATAGAGTGGGAATCTGCGGTGGCTCATCATCCATTTCTGGCAATCTTGAAATCACCTGACTCCATTCTTCCAAGACTCCTTTTTTTACCAACGTTGCAATAGACGATGTGCTCGACTCAATGGCAAGTTTAGACTTAGCCATGCCTCGCTGATTGGCTTTCGGCTTTTCCAGAGCGAGTACTTCACGCAGGTAGGAGAGAAGCACATCTTCTTGTTTTGGCTTTTTAGCCAATTCTGTAAATAGCCCCTCCAACATTTCTTCATTTCGCCATTGTTCGGCCAAACGAATCCTTCGCATGAACTTAGGCTGGTATTTGTCCTTGACCTTTTCAAACAGATGGACTACCCTTCGATCTGCCAATGATTTCACTACAGCTTGCGGATGTTTGAGGTCTAGAATGTCTCCAGCTTCTTTCAAGGAAATCTCACCTTCCGCCAAATGATTGAGCAGCGTTTCTTCTCTTTCCGTGAAGTCCGTGTCCTGCCATTCGGAATCTGGATTGAGGTGAATGAATGACTCACTCGATAATTTGAGCCCGGCAGGAATAGCCGCATTGCTTACTTCACCGAGCGTGCACATATAGTAGCGAGCTATCCAATTAAAGAAGCTAATTTGAATTGGGTCAATGATGGGATCGGCATCTAGTACCTCGATGATTTCTTTGAAATTCCCATCCGAAGGAGGCGTGTCTGTGAGGTTAGCGACTAGCCCCGTGTAGATTTTTTTTGGCCCGAATTGAACGATTACTCGGGAGCCTACCTGAACGGGCACATCTACCGGCACCTGATAGGAGAAGGTTTTTGGTAATGGGACGGGCAGGATGACGGAGGCGTAGGTCAAGGGCGAAGATGTTGAATAGCAAACTAGTTAATTAGTCCCCAAATGATGAGCAATCACTGAAGAAAATTTCGGGAAACTTTGTTAGGTCTGCCTTAACACCTTAGAAACAAATTCGGACTCAATTTCATGGTCATTTTCCCCATTGATGGTATGAAAATTCCCAAGGTATTCCATTCCCAAATAATTGGCACTTTCTGAGAATGGAAAGAAAAACTCTGTTGCCAAATTAATACTTGAAGAACAGCTAATCACTGCCATTTTTTTCCGTGGAGCTTTCTTCCAAGTTCCTTTTCTATAGTTAAAACATCATAAATTCGATCAAGAAACACTTTCATTATCCCACTCATTGAATACCAGTAAACTGGTGTAGCCAAAATAATCGTGTTATAATTATCAGTGATGATTTTCATCATCAAAATCACCAGCCTCAATCAAAAAGGTGTAATTGTCTTTCCAGTCGTCATCAATGAGCAATGTTTTTTGCTGAATGCTTTCTTTTCTCATCCCGACTTGTTCCAGCACCTTTATGGATCGAATATTCTCAGTTGCCGAATTGGCCTCAATTCTATTCAAGTGCAGTGTTTCAAAACCAAATTGAATGATGCGCTTGACCGATTCAGTTGCAAATCCGTTTCCCCAAAAGTCGGGCACAATGCTATAGTGAATTTCTCCACGATCCATTTCTGGAGATAATCCCATGCCAAGTTCTCCAACAAATTGATTTGAATCTTTCATCTTGATGCACCATCCAAATTCTTTGTTGTCGATTGACAATACGTTTTTAAGTAATTTTTCTGTAACGGAAAGATCCATTGGAATGCCGAGTGTATTGAATTCCGCGATTTCTTTGAGGCAGTGAAATTCATGAATCTGTTGAACGTCTTCCTTATTTATTGGATTTAGGAAAAGCCGAGGGGATTCTAGTTTCATTTTGATGAATTATTCCAATTTTCATACAAGTCTAAGATATTCGAATAAGAAACCTTCATCTACAGACCTGAGTCGTGTTATCCTTCATCACTTATTTCATTGCCCGTTTCTTCTGACCGTCTTTGCGAGAAGGTACGACGAAGCAATCTTGAGGATATTGTGAGATCGCTTCACTGCGTTCGCGATGATGGTACGATTGCTACGGCAGTATCTTTTGAACGAAGGCATGTTATCTTTGATTTATTGGAAAATGGAGGAGCTGTTTACATCCTGACAAACAAGAATCATACAACATTGTACGTTGGCGTGACTTCAGACCTCTATGTTCGGATCATAGAGTATCGAGAAAGAATTAGCTCCAAAAGTTTCACCGCCAGATACAATGTCATGAAACTTGTATTTTTTGAAACCTTTCATTCTATCGAGGAGGCAATTGCTCGAGAAAAACAATTTAAAGGTGGATCAAGACAAAAGAAGATTGATGCCATCAATGAAGTGAATCCTGAATGGGAGGATTTATTTACTGAGGTCAGTAAATGGTGAACATTCCGTCATTGCGAGGAGGGCATGACGAAGCAATCTCGTACTAATGCTGGGAGATCGCTTCGTACCTCGCGATGACGTTGTTTTTCGTGATAATTCTCTACGTCTTTGCGAGGAGGTAGGACGAAGTAATCTCGTTCTAATGATGGAGATCGCTTCGTACCTCGCGATGACGGTGAAGTCCCAACCCTACACCACCACCTTCAATTCCATCTCATCGATACTCTTCAATTCATTCATCAGCTCGTCCGTCAAGTCAACAGAGTATTTGCGGCTAAGCATTTCTAATTGGATTACTCGGTCTTCAAACGCACTCAAGACGTTGAGTTTGAGCGAACACTTGCCGGGGTATTTGATAGCCATCCGTTCAATTTCATCAACAACCATTTCGTTCACATCGTTTAGACGCAAGCTTAGCTCAAGCCCTTTGGTCATCTGTTCACGAATTCCGCTAAGGTGCTCTATTGTGTGAACTTTGAATTCCAACTCTTCACTATTCCAACGTGGTTGAGCTGAGCCAACAATGTATAAAAACCACCCCGACTCAAGCATGGGCTTAAACTTCAGGTAGTCTTTTGCGAATAAATAGAAAGTGTGGTTGTCGTTGAAATCCTCCAAAGTAAACTGACCAAAAGGGTTGCCTTTTTTAGAAACCCTGTGCTGGACATTACTCACTATTCCTCCTATTCGAAGCTCTCGTCCGCGTTGTAATTCACTTAAATCTCCAAGTGTACCCGTGCACAAGTGATTGATCTCAAACTTGTATTGATCCAATGGGTGCCCCGAAATGTAAAGACCCACCATCTCCTTTTCAATGTTGAGCTTCTCAATTTCTCCGTATTCTTCTATTCGTCCGATCCGTGGTTTGGAGATGGATTCTCCATCGCTACCTCCAAACAGGGAAGCTTGCGTACTTGCAGCTTCCTCCTGCATTTTGTTGGCATATCGAATGGCCTTCTCGGTGAGCGAATGACCGTCTTCATCGGGATCGACATACTGCCTTCGATGAAACTCAGGGAAGCAATCGAAAGCTCCGGCTTTGGCTAAACTTTCAAATGTTTTTTTGTTAACAGCTCTAAGATTTACACGAGCAGAAAAGTCGAAAATGTCAGTGAACGATCCATTTTCATCACGTTCATCAATGATTGCCTGTGTGGCCGATTCACCCGTTCCCTTTATTGCCCCCAAACCGAAACGAATTTCTCCTTGCTTGTTAACCATAAAATTGATCCCTGACTCATTCACATGTGGACCTAGTACAGGAATATTGATGTTTCTGCATTCCTCCATAAAGAAGCCTACTTTGTCGCTGTTGGATAGATTGTGGGTAAGAAGGGACGCCATGAATTCGGCTGGATAATGTGCTTTCAGAAATCCAGTCTGGTAGGCCAATACAGCGTAGCAAGTACTATGGGATTTATTGAAGGCATAGGCGGCAAATGCCTCCCAGTCTTTCCAGATTTTCTCGAGCTTATCTTCAGGATGCCCTTTCTCCTTGGCCTGATCAATGAACTTGGGTTTCAGTTCCATCAGGAGCTTATAGATCTTCTTACCCATTGCTTTACGCAATACGTCCGCCTCGCCTTTTGTAAATCCGGCAATTTTTTGCGAAAGCAACATTACCTGCTCCTGATACACGGTGATACCGTACGTTTCAGAAAGATATTCTTCCATTTCAGGGAGGTCATAAGTGATCTCCTCTTTGCCGTGCTTACGAGCGATAAAGTTCGGAATGTACTCCATCGGGCCAGGACGATACAGCGCATTCATTGCAATAAGATCTTCAAACCTATCGGGCTTCAGGTTTCGGAGATGCTTTTGCATTCCATCCGATTCAAACTGGAACGTACCGTTAGTTTCGGCACATGTAAAAAGTTCAAACGTCTTAGCATCATCCAATGGCAGGTTGTCAATATCGATTTTTATACCGTGACGTTTTTCTACATTCTCTACGGTCGTTTTGATAATGGAGAGTGTTCTGAGGCCAAGAAAATCCATCTTTAGCATACCCGCAGATTCTACCACGCTGTTGTCGAACTGTGTCAGTAACAATTCAGAATCTTTGAGCTTGGCGACTGGAATAAGCTCCGTCATATCCTGAGGAGTAATAATAATGCCACATGCATGAATGCCTGTGTTTCGCAGTGAGCCCTCAAGAACTATCGCCTGATTCAGCACCTGAGAAGGTAGATCCTTGCCTTTTTTTATGATCTCTAATTCAGGTTCCTCTTTAAAGGCAGATTTGAAATTTGTGCCAGGTCTATCAGGGACTTTCTTGGCAATGGCATCTGTTTCTGGTAATGATAATTCCATTACTCTCCCCGCATCCCGAATGGCAGATTTTGGAGCCATGGTACCATAGGTAATGATTTGAGCTACTTGCGTGAATCCATATTTTTCAATTACATATTGGATAACTTTTTCACGTCCTTCATTATCAAAATCAATATCAATATCAGGAAGGGATACACGGTCAGGATTGAGGAAACGCTCGAAAAGTAGATCATAGGCAATTGGGTCCACATTGGTGATACCGATACAGTATGCCACCACAGAACCTGCAGCAGATCCCCGTCCCGGGCCAACTACTACACCCATTTCACGTGCCTTTGATGTGAAATCTTGAACGATCAAAAAGTAGCCGGGATAGCCCGTATTCTCGATGGTTGCCAGTTCAAAATCTATTCTCTCTTTGAGTTCATCAGAAACTTCATCGTAGCGGAGCTCAGCTCCCTTATATGTCAGGTGTTTGAGGTAAGCATTTTCACCTCGCTTGCCTTGATCACTGGTATCTTCCGGATCAATGAATTCTTTAGGAATGTCAAATTCTGGTAGCAGCACCTCCCGTTCTAATTTGTAATCCTTAACCTTGTCAACGATCTCAGCAATATTTTCGATAGCCTCGGGCAGATCAGTGAAGGATTTTTTCATCTCCTCCTGTGACTTGAAGTAGAATTGATCATTGGGGAGTCCTGGCCTGAACCCACGTCCTCGTCCGATCGGTGTGCTTTGTTTTTCATTTTCTTTTACACAAATGAGGACGTCATGTGCTTTGGAATCTTCAGAATCCAAATAGAACAGATCATTTGTAGCAACCAATTTCACCTGGTGCTTTCTAGCCAGTTGTACTAGCACTTTGTTGAGGTGATCTTCTTCTTCTAAATCATGCCTGTTGATTTCTATGTAGAAATCTTCTCCAAATACCTCTTTCCACCACATTAATTCCTCTTCCGCTTGTGTCTCGCCTACGTTCAAAATGAGCCGAGGTATTTCGCCCCGAAGATTCCCACTCAGCGCCATGACTCCTTCACTGTATTGCTTTATGAGCTCTTTATCTATCCGCGGATACAACCCATACAAACCTTCTATGTAGCCCAACGAACTCAGTTTGGTTAGATTCTGATAACCCAGTTTACTTTTTGCAATCAGCACCTGCTGAAAGCGCTTGTCAGGATTGTCTTTGGTGAATTTTGTTTTGGTTCGCTCTTCTGCCACAAAAAATTCAGATCCCACAATTGGTTTGATCTCTGCCTTGTGGGCTGCCTGCACAAATTTGAAAGCCCCAAACATGTTGCCCAAATCTGTTAGTGCAACAGCGGGCATGTTATACGATTTTGCTTTTTCTACAATCGCTCCCACGTGGGGTGTTGCTTGAAGTACGGAGAACTGTGAGTGCACATGCAAGTGACAAAATGTTCCAGATATATCTTCAATCGCGACTTCTTCATTTCTGAGTTTTGAAGAAGATTCTTCTTTGATCGATGCGAAATTGGCTTCAGAAAGATCGGGTGCTTCGTAGCTGATAGATGAAAGATCAATTTCCTCGAAAGGTGCAATGATCGATCGTTTCAATGTTTCGAAAAAAGATTTGGCTGTGGCGTCTACGTCATAGGCGGCATCATGTGCATCTGCGAATGGCTCACCGAAAAGCTTCTCATAAAGTTCCAGCAGCTTCGGCAGCTTTAGTCTGCCTCCTAATCCACCGGGAAGTTGACAAAATTCTACCGTCTCCGTGGAAGTATCGGAGTTGGGGAAGTCTACCAGCAAGTTTTCTTTTCCTACTCGCAAGTACTCAGCTCCAATGATCTTGTTGTCAAACTCAATGTTGTGACCAACCAATACTTTGGATTTATCGACATCTTTGGTGAATTTGTCGAGTACTTCACCCAGAGGTTCGCCTACTTCTAATGCTCGCTCGGTTGAGATTCCGTGAATTTTTGCAGCATTGAAGGGAATCGTGAATCCCTCGGGTTTTACAATATGATTGCCTTGGGATAGGAGCTTGCCAGTAGCATCATGCAGTTGCCAGGCAATTTGAACTAGTCTGGGCCAGTTATCTAAATCTTCAACAGGGGCCGTTTTGTTGTGAGGTAAACCAGTGGTTTCCGTGTCAAAGACGAGGTACATTTATTCGAGTTTGGAGTTACGAGTTTGGAGTTACGAGTTTTAACTTTTGGTTTCCAAATTAGTCCTGACAAAGAAAGCTATTTGAGTCTACCTTCTGGGTATGGTCATTTGATTTGTGGAAAAATTGTGGATAGGTAGCTATGAACAATTTGTCACCATACTCCCACAAAGCATATCTCTATGAATCCAACCAACATCGGTTTTTCCGTCATGTATCCAACGAACCTGTAGCCAACTTCCATCCGAATTGGTATTTTTTAAGGTGACGCGTACTTCCGATTCTATGGTTACTACAGTTTCAGAATCATCATCAGCAATGGCATATAGATAGATTTCTTCTGCGCCATAATTTCGTGTATCCATTCCCAAAACGGATCCATGAATAAATCCTCGAATTTCATCATAGGAGCCATCATCATTATCTGGAGACCAAATACCAGAGACTAAAAACCAACCATCACTCACGCCAGAAATGCTAACTTCATAACCATTTTCTTGCGGAAGTTTTGAAACAATTTCTCCACCAGGCTCAGCTCTTACATTGGTGGGCTCAGTGTCAGGATCAGAAACGAAGGCTTGCAGTTTTTTTTCAAACTGAATTTTTGCCTGAGGGGTATTATTTTCCTGAGGTATTTCTAATTCTACTATTAGTGAATCCTCGGCCAGAGTAGACAGAGCAACTAATTCAACTGCTTTTTCCTTGTTTTGCTCTTCTTTCGTTGACTTGTCCGAAGGACTACATGAAACTAAAAGAGCAAGGATGATTAGGATAGTCAGGTTTTTCATAATTTAAATCTACTCAGATTCCCAATAGTCATCGTCAACTATCGCATATTCATAATTGTCAATCCAACTACCTCTGATTGGTAGCACTTTTCTTTTATGACCTTCTCTTTTCATTCCAGACTTTTCTAGCACGCGTAGTGATTTCAAATTCTCAGTAGCTGCCCCTGCTTCGATCCGATGCAATTTGAAATCTTCAAACCCCGATTTTATCAGTGCTTTAGAAACCTCAGTTGCATAACCATTATTCCAGTAAGGTGGTGATAATTTGTAATAGATTTCTGCTGATTTGTATTTGGAGCTAGACAGATTCAATGCTGCAAGACCAATGAATTCTTTCGAATCCATAATTGAGATACTGAAGGTATATGAAACCTGTGGTGTTGCAGTTTGTGCATTGACTATTGGGTCAAGGACTTTTCGGGTTTCGTCCAAATCTTTAGGAATACCTAGCGTATTGAACTCATCCACTTCAGGAGATGAATGCAACAAATGGATGTTTTCCAAATCATCCATTGTCACTTCCGTCAGCAGGAGTCTTTTAGTTTCTATTATCATGATTGAGAAGCTTTGATCTCGTACAATACACATTCCTGCAATCGTTCATCACCAGCTAATAAAGGATGATTGAATGTTTGCACTTTGTTCATGCCAAGTTTCTTCATGACTTGCTTAGACTTTAGATTTAGGACGGGGGCATGCGATTTGATGATGTTTAATTTTAACTCGTTAAAGGCAAAATTCAAACATCGTTTCGCCCCTTCTGTGGCATAACCCTTTCCCCATTCACTCTGCTTCAACCGCCATCCAATATCGACACATGGTGTGAAATCTGATTTAAAGTCCTGATTAGACAATCCAATGAAACCAATGAATTTCCCATTCTCCAACTTGTCAACAGCGAAGTAGCAATAACCACTTTTATTATAATTTTTCCTCATTCGCTCAATGAATTCCTGAGTTTGTTCCAATGTCTGAGTAGATGGAAAGAACTCCATCACCGTTGGATCAGCATTGATTTCTGCCATATTAGCAATATCAGAGCCATGCCAAGTTCTGAATCCCAATCGCTCAGATTCGAAAAGGTATTGATTATTTGAAAATAGCAATGAGATTCCATATTCACTTTCCTCAATTTCTTTCACAAAATGGAGGTCTAGTTTTGTTAAAAGTTTTTTTGATGCATTGTTAGAAGGGTCAGTTATTGCAACAACAGTGTTCAACCCCAGCGTATTCTTTCCATAATCCATCGTGGCAGAAGCGACTTCATACGCGTATCCCTTTCCTGAATATTCTGAAAGGAACGCAAAGCCAATATCAATATCATCGAGCCATTCCCGTTTGACAAATCCACACATACCTATTGGTGTCATGGAGTCTTTCAAAACGACTAACCAAAGTCCAAACCCATTTTCTTTGTAGCTTTTCATGGGACCTTCTTCCAGATACATTTCTGCATCTTCAAGGGTACGCACATTTTTATCTCCAATAAACTCTAGGAACCCTTTTGTGTTCAAAAGTGTGAGAATAAACTCAGTATCGTTGAGATTGAATTCCCGGAGAATAAGGCGCTCTGTTTTGAAGATTAGTTTGCTCACAAAATTAGGCTGGTCGCTTATGAAAAACGATTGAGAGTACGATATGTTAAGTACGAATTAGATATACTACTCAGTGAGTATCACAGTTCGCTCAACTGGATTGAATGGACTATCTATCAAAGTCCCACCAGCATTAAGAAATTCCAATTTAATGCTCACTTCACCCATTGGCAAGTCTTCAATATAGTAGGGTGCCCATTCGTCCATGAGAAATTCTTCTCCGTTGATTGTAGCACGGATGTTATTTCCGTTTGGCGATAGGTTAGTGTTTACCAAGTAAAAATCTAGCATTACTTTCTTGGCGTCTTCTCCAGAGTATGTACCCTTTGGTCTACTGAAGAACATATGTGGGGCGTCAAGGTCAACTACCAAATTTTCTTTTTGAGGATTTCCAACACTTAGTTTTTCAACATAATATGCCCCTTCGCTTTTGACACTTTCATGATATGATCTTGAGAGGAAGGCCAGAACCACATAATCTCCCCAAGGCAGTTCATTGGATACACCAGGTATGTAGTGCGCAGAATACGGTCCATTGTTCACGATGAAATGAATGTGTTGACCTTTGCCGGAATTTGCTAAACCTCGAGTTTCCGCATCAGCTGTCTGTACACCTAGCTCGTAATTATCGACTTGAAAACTATATTCAACAGCCTCTGAAGAGTCTGTTGCTTTTTGTTTTTCTAAACCAACATGGGTCAATTTTGCGTTAGGAAATTGAGGCGAGTTGGGTGCCTTGGTAAGCGAGATTCCTGAGGAAGTGGTTTCTTGTGATTGGTTGATATTTTCTTCTGTATTTTTTTTCGGAGAACTACAAGCCAAGAGAGTGGCAAGAACCAAAGGGATTATTTTTTTCATGAGTTCAATGTTTGAGATAAAGATAGCTGATCGGGTGATTTAGTTGAATGCATGACCAGTTATTTAGTGGTTTGGTCAATAGGATGTCAATTAATCCCCATTTTTGCCAGCAATGAAATTCAATAAAATCCTGATTATTCAAACGGCCTTTATTGGGGATGTGGTATTGGCTACTCCTTTAATTGAAAAACTAAAGAGATTTTATCCTGATGCGAAAGTTGATTTTTTGCTGAGAAAAGGAAACGAGAATTTACTGGAAGCGAATCCAAATATTCATATTCTCCATGTTTGGAATAAGAAGGAACAAAAAACCAGAAATATCTTTCGCGTCATTGGTAGCATTAGAAGGGAAAATTACGATCTGCTTATCAACCTGCAGCGTTTTGGTGCTACGGGTTTGATGACCTTTTTTTCTGGAGCTAAGTTGAAAGTTGGGTTTGATAAAAACCCTTTTTCCTTCTGCTATCAAAGAAAATTCAAACACGAAATTGGAAATGGTAAGCACGAGGTGGATCGGAATCTGGAATTGATCGCCGAGTGGACGGACGATTCCAGGGAGATACCCAAGCTTCATTTATCGAAGGATGTCTTAGAGAAAGTGCAAGAATACAAAAAGGAGCCCTACCTAACGATTGCACCTACATCGGTTTGGTTTACCAAACAATATCCAGCAAACAAATGGGTTGAGTTTTTACGAAAAACGGACTTTGCTGGAAAGATCTATTTACTGGGTGCACCATCAGATTTTGACGCATGTGAGTACCTTTTGAAAGAGTCGGGCAGGGCAGGAGTAATTAACCTGTCTGGTGAGTTGTCCTTACTTGAATCAACGGCATTGATGAAGGATGCCAGAATGAATTACATGAATGATTCTGCGCCCATGCACTTTGCGTCTGCTGTGAACGCTCCAACGACAGCTATCTTTTGTTCCACGATACCGGAATTCGGATTTGGTCCTCTGTCCATCGATTCTCGAGTTTTGGAAACGCCTGAGAAGCTGGATTGCCGGCCATGTGGATTACATGGATTCAAAACATGCCCGGAAGGTCACTTCAGGTGTGCTGAAAATATCAATTTAAACTAGTGATCTGCTCCAAGTAGACTCGCATCCAGTTCTTCAAACTCTCCCTTGAAGCGACCAGAAATGGCCACTTCTGAACTGTTCGTTTCATCCAGAGCTGGGAAATCAAAATCAAATGCAAAAATCGGGGTATTTACGTCTACCGAAATGGTTCCACCAGCATTACTTGCATAATGCAGGCTTCCGTCTGTGGCTTCTGCTGTTAGGAAAAAGTAACTCTCAGCGGCGGTTGAACTAAGGGGAAGCCCATCATCTTTTTCAGAATTGAAATTATCTGATGAGAAACTTTCCTTTCCAGCAGAGTTGGCATCTATAAAAACCTCAAAAGTGCAATTATTGCAAACTAGCTCACCCGCAGATTCGCTGACCGTGCCATCAGTAAGGAAAAATGCCTGTGAATAATGTGTCCCGTGTTGAACTCGCCCTGCTGCTGACGTTGCTGATTCAATATCAAAATAGTACCCGTTAACCAATGGGATAGATTCCCCGTCAATTATAATATCATTAGACGGAGTACTCTCATTTTCACTGCAGGATGTGAATACCGAGTAGCCTACAATAAGTAGTGATAACGTAAGTTTTTTCATAGTTTGATAACAAAACAGGTCTTGGACTCTTAACCCTGACCCACAGGAACAACGATGTTTAAACTCAGTTCTTTTACCAGTTTTCAAAACTCTCAAAGACTCTGGATGATGTGCAGGAAGAGTAGAGTCAATTAATTCTGGATGTTCCATTCCTCCGAATTTCATCTGTTATATAGCTTTGTGAATCACGTCGTAAGCTACTATGATTACAGAAAAAGTCCATGAGCTAATCCGAAGCAGAAAGTCGGTTTATCCAAAACAGTACATTGACAAGAAAATATCCAAAGAGATCCTTGAGGAAATATTGGAAAGTGCGAACTGGGCACCCACGCATAAACTCACTGAACCATGGCGATTCAAAGTGTTTCATGGTGCTTCACAAAAGAAGCTCGGCACCTTCATGGCGGAGAAATACAGAGCGATCACTCCCTTGGATGATTTTTCTCTGGTACGTTATGAAAAACTCAAAACCAATCCTCAGAAAGCGGGTTGCGTGCTTGGGATTTGTTTTCAACGAGATCATGAAGAGCGAATTCCTGAATGGGAAGAAATCGCATCAACCGCATGTGCTGTTCAGAATATCTGGCTGGCTGCTAGTGTACATGGTATTGGAGGATACTGGAGTACACCTGAGGCTATGGATCACTTCAGTGAATTAATTCCATTGAACAAAGGAGAGAAGTGCATTGGGCTTTTTTATATGGGTTATTTCGAGCCATTCGATTCCAATAGAAAACGTGGAAATATTGGAGATAAATTAACTTGGGTGTGAAGGATAATTTTTCGACTAGCTCGGACAAATACTTGAAGTATCGTCCACAATATCCTCATAGGTTAATCGAATTGATAGTTTCCAATTGTGAGAATCAAGATCGAGCGTGGGATGTTGGAACTGGAAATGGACAAATGGCCAGCCTCATTACAAATTATTTTCGTGAAGTACATGCGACTGATATTAGTGAAAACCAATTGGTTAATTCTATTCAAACGCCAACATTGACTACTCAATGCAGCCAGCAGACCCTAAATAAGTTTTCTTCTATGACGAGGATGTAGTTAAAAAATGGACAGGGTCATAAAATTACTTGTGCAAATGCACATCCATTTGTGGGAATGGAATGTTCAATCCTTTCTCAGCGAAGGTATTGTATACGTTCTCATTCATATCGTAAAACACGTCCCAATAATCTCCTGATTCCACCCACACTTTCACAACGAAGTTTACTGAACTGCCTGCTAGTTCAGATAAAGCAATGAATGGTTCAGGATCTGATTTAATCCGAGAATCTTTCTTGATCAAGTCCAATAGGACTTCCCTCGCCAGGCTTCCCTTGTCACCATAGCCTATGCCAAAAGTCCAATCAACACGACGTGTCGCTTCTGTTGAGAAATTGGTGACGGAAGAGTTTGCCAGTTGAGCATTTGGGATAATTATTGTTTTGTTATCCCCTGTTTTCATGTACGTATTAAATATTTGTATCTCACTTACAGTTCCAGAATGGCTGGCACCTTCAATAAAATCTCCTACCCGGAAAGGTTTCAAAAACAAAATGATTACGCCACCTGCAAAATTCTGAAGTGTATCTTGCAGAGCGAGACCAATAGCCAGGCCTGCAGCCCCTATGATAGCCACAAAACTAGTGACCTCAATTCCAACCATACCTACAACACTTACGACAAGCATGGCCTTTAACAATATTGAAAGTAAGGATTTAAGGAAAGGTGTGAGAGATGGGTCTGCTCCGCGTTTGTTCATTACTTTGGATATAGTATTTGTGAGCAACCTTATCACCATTAATCCCACGATGAGTATTACAATGGACAAAACGATATTTGGTCCGTACTTCCATAGTAGTTCAATCGCCTTATCAGAGTAGTCAAGGATTTTTTCTGTTTCCATGATTAATTTATATGATTAAATAGGCAAATTATTCAACCAACTTGAGGATTCAAAAGTCTAAGGACTCTTCCAGATAATTTCGGTTATAGTTTTATTCATCAATACTGTGCATTGATCGGAATTCTGGAAGCGATGAATTTTGAATTCATTTTGACCAGCCTTGACCGACTCTTTTTCCAAAACTTTCCATCCATTTTCATGATAGACGATAGCTTGCTGATAGCCTTCGTCAGATTCATCTAAGTCTAATTTGATATTCGCGATATCTTGTTCAGGTTTTACAATATTTGATCAGAAGTCTTTGAATAACCGACTTTCCTCGTCTTGAATTTAATTTGGTGTGATTTTTCGGCTGTTAGTCAATTAGCTGTCGGGTTTTTGTGATGATTTCTTTCACTTTT
>JAAEPI010000704.1 GCA_024232835.1 Cytophagales bacterium | reverse complement strand
TTAACATTTAGCCCGGTTAACCTGCGGCATTTGCGGCTTACAACGAGCTCTTGAGGTTAGTTTCTACGCGGTATTGTGGGCGGAGAATTCAAAGGATTTTTTCATATGGTAGATTTCATCTACGATTTCATTCAATTGCTTAGTGGAATCATTCCTCGGAATGGTTTTTGTCATCATTGAGCATTGATTGTTATTGAAATTTTCTCTGGAGAATCGATTACGAGTAGAAGATAATTTTGGAAGAGGAGGAAAAATCTATTCTAATGGTTTTCGCTTTGCAGATGATTTAATTCGACTTGTGCACAATGAAGATGCTTCGCCTCTCCGGTCTTATTCTGACTCTTCGAGTCTAAGTTCTACATGTATGCCAACACGGGTGTTTATAACCATCCTTTGTTCCGCAGTTTCAAGAATACTCAAGACAATGAACCTTCTTCAAATACTGACGAAGTCATCAAGATTATTGTGGCCTCCAATCTTCATCACTAGGGCAGCTCGGAGGCCAGCTGTTCTCATAGGTGGCGTGATGACAATTTATTGTTTTTTTGTACATGTTGTTACAATTGTTCGCAATGCACAAACCACGGTTGCAAGCTCCTTCGGACTACATTTCAGATGT
>JAAEPI010000703.1 GCA_024232835.1 Cytophagales bacterium | reverse complement strand
GTAACATTTAGTGATAGTGTTGTTCTTTCCATTAATGACTGCAAAACTATGAGCACAGACGTAGTCTACTTCGATTTCTCCAAGGCTTTTGACTCTGTAAATCATGACCTTATACTCTACAAATTGAAAAACTTCTTTAGAATTGATGGTAGACTCCTGAAATTAATAGAAAACTACCTCTGTGGGCGGGAGCAATGTGTGGTTATAGAAAACTGTCAATCCACTTACAAACCTGTGTTATCGGGGGTCCCTCAAGGATCCATATTGGGTCCTATACTCTTTGTCCTTTTTATTAATGATTTACCATTGGGCCTTAGTGAGGGCACTGATCTTGCACTCTATGCAGACGATACCAAGATCTGGCGCCCTATTGCAAATGAGAATGATCATAGAATCTTGCAAACTGATATTGATTACCTAAATGAATGGGCAACACAAAATAAAATGAAATTCCACCCAAAAAAATGTAAAGTAGTCTCGATATGTAATCGAGAGTCCCCCTTGGGAATGCTTCCTTTTGTCATTTATCACTACTTACTTGGAGAGAGCACCCTATCATATGTCGACTGTGAGAAAGATTTAGGTGTACATGTTAACCTTAATTTTAATTTTAATGAACACTGCGAGCATTTAATATCCAAAGCCAGTCAACAATTTGGAATGGTAAGACGTACATGTCATTTTGTAAATGATATCAGAAGAAGAAGGGTGCTATACTTGACCTTAGTCAGAAGTCAGTTTGAGCACT
>JAAEPI010000702.1 GCA_024232835.1 Cytophagales bacterium | reverse complement strand
TGCGAATTTGCTCTTAAAAGTCCTGTTGTAAGATCCATGCCTTCGTTTGAATCACCCTTCAAAACAGACTAATTATCTTCTTGCAGAGAATTAGCTAAGGCATTTGCTTTCAGGCGGCAGCCCACTCTTCCTGCAATATTTCGCCCTGAACACCCACAACGATGTATTTTATAGGGACTTTTCGGCTGGCAGCTTGAGCGGCCTGCTGGGCTAAATTCAGCAACCCTGCGCAACAGGGAACCTGCATGATCAATACCGTGAGGGTATTAATTCTGGCATCGTCAAACCATGCTTTTATTTTCTCCAGGTATATCTCTTGGCCGCTATCAAGTTTTGGACACGCAATCGCGATGGATTTATTTTCTAAATAATCGCGGTGAAAGCCACCCAGCGCATAGGCGACACAATCTGCGGTTAAAAGCACATCCGCATTCTGATAGTAGGGTGCTGTGGGAGAAATCAGATGCATTTGAATGGGCCATTGTCTTAGCTGGGACTGGATCTTGCCGACAGTCTGCTGCGCATCGTTATCTTCTTTGTTTTTAAAGCTCATCATCCGGGAACCCGGGCATCCTTCAAATCCTTCCATTTTCAATCCTCCTTTTTCTATATTTGATCTCTAGTTGATCAATTAAGTGTTCATACTTATCAGGTGAAAATCCCATCTGTTGATCCGCCTCAGTAAATTTGACAAAAAGCTCGCCAACTTGCCGAGTGGAAAGTTGATTGTCCATCCAGGGATATAAAATTTCATCCTCCTTTCTAATATGCTCAGTAAGTAGTTCTTTATAGGCCACCAAATTTTCAGCAATGTTTTTCTGATCCCTTCTTTCAAGTGCATCGAGCATGGCTTTTACCAGACCTCTGGCTTGCGTGTGATCATCATGCATGACCTTCAGAATGTCTGAGTTTTCATCAAAATATTTAAAAAGAATATCTTCTTCCTTGGCATGATGGAATTTATCCGCATATGATCGTATCATATCAATCCCATCACGAATGAGTTGCCGGCCCTGTTCGGATTCTACATCAAGTACTTTGATAACTTC
>JAAEPI010000701.1 GCA_024232835.1 Cytophagales bacterium | reverse complement strand
AATTGAAAAAATCCAACCCCGACCCCGACCCCGAGTGCAACAAGCCAACCCCGACCCCGAACCCGACCCCGATGAAATGAAAATGACGAACACTACTGAGGAATTTTCTCAACTATGTTTCGGGTGGCTGTACAAGTCCCAGAGGAGACCCTGAACCAAAGCCAAAGAAACTCTCTTTCCCAGGAAAGAAGAAGAAAGGAGCTGGTGCTAGACTTAAGTCTAATCTTAAAAGGAAGATACGAAAACAAGCTAAAGCTAATCAAACAAAGGTTGCAAAGGGAAGAGGAGGTATCACCAAACTACCAAAAAAGCCAGACCCAACCAGCTTCATCACCTATATCAAGCCACATAGAGAGGAATGGGACACCACCACACTCCAAGCAGTGGTTTCACCTGAATAGGTGCTATGTGTGAAAATTCATCTTCAGTCCTGTACTAAATAGTACTGATTGAGGATTACCCCCACCCACTTTGCCAACCCATCTCTGGTGCATTTAGTTCAGGGATGCAAGGCCGAATATGATTCTATTCAACTATTGTTTTGTGCTCTGTTGTGCATAGTTTGATGTGAATAAAAAATTATTGTAAAGGTACTTGGTGTTTTGAGTCACATGGTACACCTTCATACACAAACTTTATCCATTAAAACTATGAGAAGAAAAGCAGATTTGAGGCACACAATAGCAAAGAATTCATCACATTAGAGAGAAAACAATTCCTAGTAACAGCACAGAGCTGTACATGTTACTTGAGAGTATCATCACACAATTTTTGTAGTTGATGATGGAGCCAAGTTGAAATTGTTGATGAACCATCCTCTTGAACCACTCTAAATAATATAAAGGAATAAAATGGGGAACACAATAATGCACAAATTGCATACCTCTTTGAATAAAGTGCTTT
>JAAEPI010000700.1 GCA_024232835.1 Cytophagales bacterium | reverse complement strand
TATCCTCAGCAAAGACGTACTAAAGGGAGGGGTATGGCACTCCAAACAACAACTTATTGACCAGCTATTGGAATACATTGATACATACAATAAAACAAGAGCCAAACCTTTTGAGTGGACTTACTGTGGAGACAGTTCGGCCTTTAACAAATCTTTACACTAGTCAACCAATGATTCAAATTTTAAGAATCAACTCCCATCGTCCTCATCGTCCTCCGAAATCACGATTTTGATGTTTGTGTCATCTCGCAGTTTGTCATCCTGATGATACACGTTGTGCCAGGCAATCATAAAGCCTACCATGCAAATCCAGAGGATTCTTCGGATGATATGGAGGAGTTTGGTCATAATTCACATGGTATCAAAAACCAACATCACTTCAGAATTCACTATTTGGTGGAGAAAGTATATTAATTCCAACGTCATTGCGAAAGAGATCCGATAGCTATCGGAACCACTGAAGCAATCTTTTAAATTGAAAAGATTGCTTCGTGCCTCGCGATGACGGTCTAAAAGTCATCCGATTACTCAATCTCCACAGCATCCAGATTTAGAAACTCGATCTGATTGCTATCTGATAACGTTACGCCAATCACCGAATCCTTCATAATCTCTCCAGACAAAATGTCCTTGGACAGCTCATTTAGGATTTCTCGCTGCAACACACGTTTCAAGGGTCGAGCACCAAACTGTGGATCAAATCCAATCTCGCCTAAGCGTCTTAGCACCTTCTCATCGGCCTCCAATTTGATACCACTTTCCTCCAATCGCTTTTGGATGAGCTTGAACTGTATCCCTACAATTTTTTGCAAATCCTCCTGACTCAATGGTCGGAACATGATGGTTTCATCTACTCGATTTAGGAACTCAGGGCGCATGGATTTCTTCAAAAGCTCAAAGACCTGTTGCTTGGTTTCCTCAATCACTGGTTCTGGATTTTTAATATCCAATCGCTCAAAATTCTCTTGGATCAAAGTGCTTCCAATATTGGTGGTCATGATCACAATGGTATTCTTGAAATTGGCTACACGACCTTTATTGTCTGTCAATCGGCCATCGTCCAAAACTTGAAGTAGAATATTGAAAACATCAGGATGTGCTTTCTCAATTTCATCAAGCAATATCACGCTGTAAGGCTTTCTTCTTACTGCTTCTGTCAATTGTCCACCTTCATCATACCCGACATATCCCGGAGGTGCCCCAATCAATCTGCTCACAGCATGACGTTCTTGATACTCCGACATGTCAATCCTCACCATGGACTGTTCATCATTGAAAAGGTATTCAGCCAATGCTTTTGCCAATTCAGTTTTTCCTACGCCCGTAGTACCAAGAAAAATGAAAGAACCAATCGGCCTTTTAGGGTCAGCGAGCCCAGCTCGGCTTCTTCTTACCGCATCAGCTACTGCTTGAATTGCTTCTTCTTGTCCTGCAACTCGATGACCTAGCTCGTCTTCCAGATTGATCAGTTTTTCTCGTTCGCTTTGGATCATTTTTGTAACGGGTATGCCTGTCCATTTCGCTACAACTTCAGCAATATCTTCCACGTCAACTTCTTCTTTGAGCAAACTCGATTCTCCCTGCATCTCCACGAGTTGAGCTTGGTAGGATTCTAGCTGCTGCTCAGCTTCCACAATTTTTCCATAGCGAATCTCAGCTACCAATCCCAGATCACCTGATCGTTCTGCTTGGTCTGCTTCGCCCTTATATTTTTCAATATTTTCTTTTGCTTGTCTCAAACCCTGAATTACACCCTTCTCATTTTTCCACTTGGCTTTGAGTTCTTTTCTCACGCCCTCAAGATTGGATATTTCTTTGGTAAGCTCGGTCTCTTTCTTCTTATTCTTTTCCCGCCTGATTGCCTCACGCTCAATTTCTAATTGCATGATTTTTCTATTCAACTCATCCAACTCTTCGGGTAACGAATCAATTTCAATTCTCAACTTGGCAGCCGCTTCGTCCATCAAATCAATGGCCTTGTCTGGAAGAAATCGATCAGATATGTACCGACTGGATAATTCGACAGAGGCAATTACAGCATCATCTTTAACGCGCACGCCATGATGAAGCTCGTATTTGTCTTTAATTCCTCTAAGGATGGAAATAGCGTCCGGTACGCTTGGCTCGTCTACGATAACAGACTGGAACCTTCTTTCTAGTGCCTTGTCCTTCTCTATGTATTTTTGATATTCCTTTAGTGTGGTTGCTCCGATGGCATGAAGTTCACCTCTGGCTAGTGCGGGTTTCAAAAGGTTGGCAGCATCCATTGCACCTTCTCCTCCTCCTCCAGCCCCTATCAGGGTATGGATTTCATCAATAAATAAAATGATCTCACCATTGCTATCTGTCACCTCCTTGATAACAGATTTCAATCTCTCCTCAAATTCTCCTTTATATTTTGCTCCAGCCACCAAAAGCCCCATGTCAAGGGATATGATTGTTTTCGACTTCAGGTTTTCCGGTATATCTCCATCAACAATTCGCTGAGCCATACCCTCCACAATGGCCGTCTTACCAACGCCAGGTTCACCCAATAATATGGGATTGTTTTTTGTTCGTCGAGCAAGGATTTGTAAGACTCTACGAATTTCTTCATCCCTCCCTATCACTGGATCGATTTTGCCTTGTTTGGCAAGTTCATTGAGATTTTTAGAATACCGATCCAATGACCGATACTTGTCTTCCGCATTTTGATCAGTCACATTTTCTCCCCCTCGTAGCTCTTTTATTGCGACGATCAATTCCATCTCTTGGAATCCTATGTCCTTTAAGATTTGAGCCGTTTTATCGTTTCCTTTAAGCAAGCCAAGAATAATGTGCTCAATAGCAACAAATTCATCTTTGAAATCCTTCAAATATTTATCAGCACTTTGTAATGCTTTTGCTGCATTATTCGACAAGTATGGTTGGCCGCCGGATACTTTTGGATATGAACTGAGCAATTCTTCGAGCGGCGAATCCAATTGTTTTTTTGAAGTGCCCGTCTTTTGAAAAAGAAATGACACCAGATTTTCGTCTGATTCCAAAATTGCTTTCAACATATGACCTGTCTCGATCACCTGGTGCTCAAGGCCAGCAGCAATATCATTGGCTTTTTGAATAGCCTCTTGCGATTTAATTGTGTAATTATTGAAGTCCATGTCCTTAATTTTCTTGTACATTCTGATCTGATCAAAATATGTTCCACTAGGCATATTGTACTATATCAAGACAATATGGCTGGGTTCAGCTAAAATATTAGGTTATTTCAAGACATATTGGCTGGATTATCAGCTCTTCCAAACTAAAAAGAGAGTCAGTTCAATATTCGAATTCTGGATAATTGCGATGAATTATTTTGTTGGTACAGTTTTTTAAAACATTTTTACCCCGATTCAATTATGAACGTGAACAAAACATATTTTGGCTACTACTTTTTTTATGCATGGAGTATGAAAGGGGGCTAAATATGTTTCTTACATTATAAAGGAAATATCGGCCTCCAAAATGGAGGCCTTTTTTTATATTATGATTTTACCGAAAATAGGTATTCAAGGAGTCAAGGGAAGCTTTCACCAATTAGCAGCGGAGAATTATTTTTCTAATGAGATAGAAATCGTGTCGGCACCTTCTTTTCAAGAGTTAATTGACATGACCCAGAATGATGACAAGACGGATTCGTCTGTCATGGCAATTGAAAATTCTATTGCCGGGAGTATTATGCCTAATTACCTCATGCTTTTGGAATCTAAATTGAAAGTGATAGGAGAAATATATTTGCGGATAGCCCAGAATCTAATGGTCTTGCCGGAGGTGAAAATTGAAAATCTAACGGAAGTACATTCTCACCCAATGGCTATTCAGCAATGTAGAAAGTTTTTCAGAGCATATCCGCATATCCATTTAGTGGAGACAGAAGATACCGCAAAGAGCGCGAAGTATGTTGCCGAAAATAAATTAACCACTGTTGGTGCTATTGCAGGGAGCAATGCTGCCGAGCTGTATGAATTAGAGATTATACATCCACATATCGAAACGGTAAAGAACAACTACACCAGGTTTTTGGTATTGGAAAGAAGCGGAAATGAGGAGACTCAAAATTGTTTCAATAAAGCTAGTATCCATTTCAAAGTAGCACACGGTCCTGGATGTTTGGTGAAAGCCTTGGACGTGCTGTCACGACTTGGAATCAGCATGTCCAAGATTCAATCATTTCCAGTTGTGGAAAAAGAATGGCAATACTATTTTCATTGTGACATTGAATTTGATTCAAGGGAGCAATTTGATGAGGCTATTTCGTCAATGAGAAATGTAACAGAGATGCTCAGAGTACTGGGCATTTATCACAAAGGTGAAACAGTAATATGATTTCAACAGCATCAAGGTTCGGGAATGTGCAGGAGTATTACTTCTCAACCAAGCTTCGGCAAATTGCAGAATTGAACGAAGCTGGGCGAAATATTCTTAATCTGGGTATTGGAAGTCCTGATCAAGCCCCGGATTCTTCTGTCATTCAAAAACTTCAAGAGGAAACAGCGAAGGAAGACACCCATGCCTATCAGAGCTACAAGGGAATTCCTCAATTGAGGGCGGCCTTCTCTAATTGGTATAATAAGCACTATAATGTGACTTTAAATCCAGAAACAGAAATCCTCCCACTCATCGGTTCGAAGGAGGGCATTTTCCATATCTCCATGACCTACCTTGAAGCTGGGGACGAGGTGCTCGTGCCAAATCCTGGTTATCCAACCTATGCTGCAGCTTCGAAATTGACAGGAGCGACGATTCGTTCGTACGATTTAATTCAAGAAAATAATTGGCTTCCAGATATTAAAAAACTTGAATCTCAAGACTTGAGCAGAGTAAAATTAATGTGGGTGAACTATCCGAACATGCCAACAGGTCAACGGGCGCCTGCAGAACTTCTACAGCAACTTGCAGAATTTGCTGAACGAAATAAGCTGGTTGTATGTAATGACAACCCTTACAGTTTTATTCTCAACAGACAGCCATTGAGCCTACTCGCTTTGGGACTTAATGATCATGTGATCGAATTGAACTCACTAAGTAAATCACATAATATGGCTGGTTGGCGCATGGGCATGGTGGCGGCTTCTAGACAACATATTGACAACATACTTAGAATCAAAAGCAATATGGATTCTGGCATGTTTTTGCCCATTCAATTGGCGGCAATTAAGGCTCTCGAGTTAGGTCATGATTGGTATGAAGGTTTGAATAAAGAGTACAGGAGCAGAAAAAAAATGGCTTGGAAGATCTTAGATTTATTGGCTTGCAAGTATGACCAGGAGCATGTCGGATTATTCGTTTGGGCCAAGGTGCCTGAGGCCGTTGAAAGTGTTGAAAAGTGGATTGACGAAATCATGCTCGGTGCAGAAGTGTTTATCACACCTGGATTTATATTTGGTTCAAATGGCGCTCGATACATTCGGATTTCACTATGCTCCAATCAGGAAGTTTTTAAAATAGCATTTTCAAGAATTAAAACCTTTATAGCGAAATGAAAGTGACTATCGTAGGAGTAGGATTAATGGGCGGAAGCCTGGCAATGGACCTGAGGAAGACCGGGATTGCCTCCAGGATCGTTGGAGTGGATCGCAAAGAAGAGCACCTGAAGCAAGCGATGGAGTTGGGGTTCATTGATGAGAGCTCGGACTTGTCTGCAGCTATTTCTAAAAGCGATCTGATCGTATTAGCGATTCCTGTGGATGCAGCAAGAAAAGTACTTATCGATATTCTGGATCAAATTCCGGAGCATGCCATAGTCATTGATCTGGGTTCTTCCAAGCAAGGTATTTGCGAAGTGGCATCTACCCATCATAATCGCTCACAATATGTGGCTTGCCACCCAATAGCCGGCACAGAGTTTACAGGCCCGTCTGCGGCACATCATGGATTGTTTGATGGCAAAGTGAGTATTATTTGTAATCGAGAAGAAAGTAGTCAAGAGGCTATTTCTGTTGCTGAGAGACTTTTCAAAGTGCTGAACATGACCATAATAAACATGAATGCTGAGGAGCACGATAGACACATTGCCTATGTGTCACATTTGTCGCATGTCACATCGTTCACATTAGGTCTTACAGTTTTGGACATTGAGAAAAACGAAAAAAATATTTTCAATATGGCGGGGAGTGGTTTTGAATCTACGGTGCGTCTGGCTAAGAGCTCGCCTGAAATGTGGGGGCCAATCTTTAGGCAAAATGCAGATAATTTGCTAAAGGCGCTAGATGCGTACATGGAGAAATTGAGTGGATTCAGAAAGATTATTGCTGAAAGGAATGTGGGAGAGGCTGAAGAATTCATGATGGAAGGAAATGAGATCAGAAGAATATTAGAAGGAATAGAATTGAAAAATAAAGAACCGGCATGGCCGGAGCAAACCAAAAGAGAAAACTAAGGGCCAGCGAAGTTGATTGGCTAATTAGACAAATTAAGAAAATTGATAGAACAAAAATGGTAGAGCAATTAACAGAGAAAATGGTGGCAGCTCAGGAGTGGTTTTCTAGTTTGGAGTTGGAACGACCCATTATCATAAGTGGCCCGTGTAGTGCCGAGTCAGAGGAGCAAATGATGGAGACTTGTACCCAATTGGCGGCCACAGGTCAAGTGGATATTTTGCGAGCGGGCATCTGGAAACCGAGGACACGACCTGGAAGTTTTGAAGGTATTGGTTCGGTGGGACTTCAGTGGTTGTCAAAGGCCAAAGAAGAAACTGGGTTGAAGACAGCTGTGGAAGTGGCCAACACAAAACACGTTCATGAGGCGCTGAAGAACGGAGTAGACGTACTTTGGATTGGGGCACGCACCACAGTAAATCCTTTTTCTGTTCAGGAAATAGCAGATGCACTAAAAGGAGTTGATATTCCCATTATGATCAAGAATCCGATCAATGCGGATATTGAATTGTGGATTGGTGCGATCGAACGAATTCATGGGGCTGGGATCAATCGTATTGCGGCCATTCATCGAGGATTTGCCAAACATGGAGAGAAGAAATTCAGGAACGCACCGCAATGGCAAATTCCGATTGAACTGAAACGCAGGATTCCGGATATCCCCATGTTCTGTGACCCCAGCCACATTTGTGGAAATAGAGAAAATCTGTTCAATATATCTCAGGAGGCCATGGACCTCAATTACGATGGGCTCATGATCGAATCGCATAGAGATCCTGACAATGCATGGAGTGATGCCAAACAGCAGGTGGTTCCGGCTCGCATAGCCGAAATGGTGGATGGTTTGGAATTGAGAAGCTCGAAAGCGGGCAATGGTGGAAGTCTCCTGGAGGAATATCGAGAGAAGATCGATCAATATGATGATGAAATTTTAGCCTTGTTCGCGCAGCGAATGAAAATCGCTGACAATATTGGGCTATACAAGAAGAAGAATGGAATCACTATTTTACAAGGTAAGCGATGGGATGAAATTCTAAACCACGCTATAGACAAAGGAAAACGAGCAGGTCTGAGTGCTGAATTTATAGAAAGATACTTGATGGCCGTGCATCAGGAATCTATCAACCATCAGAATGAGGTGATGAATAGTTAGGAGTTGAGGGGATATTTTTTTAGGAAAAAAAATCCTGCTACTTTTATCAAAAACACAACGACATGTGGAAAATTTATCTAATAAATTGTTTGGCACTTTTCTCCATTTCTCAAACTGCCTTTTCGCAGAAAGTATCAACCTATCTAACTGATTCTGGCTTAACCTTGAAAAGTGGAGATACTTTGGTTCTATTTGAGCCAAGTAATTTTCAGGATAAGTATCGGTTCATCTTTGGAACCAAAGGAAAAACTCAATCGGTATATGCTTTAAGGGAATTCAAGGATTCTCAGGGGAAAACGTCATCAAAGGATATCCGAAAATTCCGTAAGTATGCAATTAAGCATTTTGTTGAAAATAATGATGGGTCTTTGTTGGCTGTGATTGGATCTGGAATGATTCTTAATTTTTATGTAGACATTGAAAATGCACTTGATGCGGGTGAAATACTTTTTCCCAACTCTGAATTGACAGAATCTTTTTGGAAACCTCACAATTACATAACAGGTGAAGTCAGCTTTCTTGAATACGCAAGCCGACAACCCGAGGTAAAAATAGAAATCGCAAAAGAATTTCTATTTCTATTTAGGAACGAGTACTACCGAAAAATAAGGGAGGATGAATTTGAATTTTATTCAGCAATTAGAAAAGCACAGAAAGAAATTCAACTGTTTGAACCAGATACCTCAATTGTTTATTCTGCATCTTTCAAAGATGTTTTGGGAAATTATGATTTTGAAAAAGAGTCATTCCCAATTATCTGGAAACAGAGCCCGAGTAGAATTTCAGGTTTTAACTGGCTGACTCCTGAGGATGTAAATAAAGAAAGAGTTGAGCTTACAGACTTGTACATGAATATTCAGACAGAAGGATTTGAATATCTCCCTGTTAAAATGGTTATGGCGAATGCCTTTGTCAAATCCAGAAAGGATCAATATGGGAATGTTGATCGTGAAATTAACATGATTATTCGCTTCAAGATTAGGGGAACTGTGGAGGTTGGCATGAGTGATATTGGGCTCTACTCGCAAAAGTGGTTATTGGATTGCGAGCCAATTCGGATTGAAGTTTTCTCATCAACCACTCTTGGAGAAACTGAAATGTTCAATCAATGGTTAGGGAGCGTAAAAAAGTGATTTCGTGGCGGGATGATGATGTTCATCTCACAGTTGTGAGGTTATCCTCTACTAGACAAGAATCCTCTTATGTTAAATTAAAGTCACCATGTAGCAAGGAGATTCTCACGGCTTCCCCTACCCTTGATCCAACGTAAGCCTCAGAATGACGGCAAATTATTGATTTGTGTCTCATTGAGACCTCACCCAAAAAATGTAGCTTTATCCTTCAACGTTTTCACAAATGAAAAAGAGAGATTTTATCAAGAAACTTGGAGCGGCATCCATTGTCGGTGTACCTGCATTAGCGGCTTGCGGTAAAGTAGAGACTGATGCTGCTGATGTCCCCAACATAAACCTCAACAAAACCTATCGGTGGAAGATGACCACTACCTGGCCACCAAACTTTCCTGTGGTCGGGGAAGGTTGCAAACTCATGGCTGATTGGGTCAGAGAAATGTCAGGAGGCCGAATGGACATCACCGTATATGGTGGTGGCGAGCTGATCCCTGCCTTGGAAGGGTTTGATGCGGTGAGCAATGGAGCTGTGGAAATGAACCATGGTGCTTCTTATTATTGGGCTGGAAAAATTCCTTCTTCACAGTTTTTTGCGGCGATTCCTTTCGGGATGAATGCTCGTCAAATGGCGGCATGGCTTATTTCAGGAGGAGGACAGGAATTGTGGGAAGAAATGTACGCGCCGTTCGATTTACAACCCCTGCTGGCTGGCAACACAGGCGTGCAGATGGGTGGATGGTTCAACAAGGAAATTAATACGGTGGCGGATCTGAGGGGACTGAAAATGCGAATTCCAGGCCTTGGTGCCCAAGTATTGGCTAAAGCAGGCGGAACACCAGTTTTGGTTTCAGGAGGAGAGATATACACAAATCTTGAACGTGGCGTTATTGATGCTACAGAGTGGATTGGCCCTTACCACGATTACATCATGGGCTTTCACAATGTGGCCAAATATTATTACTACCCTGGTTGGCACGAGCCCGGTCCCGTGTTGGAAATGATTATCAGCAAGTCCAAGTTTCAGGCACTTCCAAAGGATCTACAAGAGATCATTCGAACGGCTTGCCTACGTCTGAATAGTTGGATGATGGCGGAATTCGATGCAAGAAATGGAAAGTACTTGACAAAATTAATTGATGAAGAAGGTGTGGATGTTCGTCGATTTCCTGATGCAGTACTGAACGGGTTGGAGACATTCACGGATGAGGCCATTGATGAATTAATCGAGGAGGATGACTCGAGTCGCAGGGTATA
>JAAEPI010000699.1 GCA_024232835.1 Cytophagales bacterium | reverse complement strand
GAGGATATTAATCCCTTGTACTTATTCAAAAATATATTTTGCTTTTTTGTTCCTTGATGCTTTCTTCGGTAACTTTTTCCTTATCCAACCTGAGCGACCAGCTATTAGACATATCGTTTATTTTTAGAGCCTCTTCAGGACAGTTGGATACACATGCTAAACAGGCGATACATTTTTCCTTGTCAGCTTCGCCCGATTCAGCTTCCATGGCTCCAGTGGGGCATAATTCCTCACAATCCAAACACATGCTGCACTCTTCGCCACCTCTGGTCGGGAGTTGTGTGAGCACCTTAAATCTTGATGTTTCGGCCGAATCAAGCTGTTCTTCCGTATGTTCTGTCTTTTCCAATTCACCTAATATTCTATCATCCTCACCAGTAAATCTTTTGCAGGTAAGCTCAACATAATCTTTTGCCACTTCAAAATCGAGTTCATTAGGTCGATCTCCCAGAGCCCTCCAGCCACCAAGGTTGAATGTATGGGCGCCTAAGAATTCAGCGGATGACACAACGATAAAATTTTGTTCTTTCAATATTTCTCTTGTGGAATAATGAGATGGATGGACACCAAAGCCACCATACGTAAAAAACATCGAGCATTTTTTGCCTTGACCATCCAGAGTTCTTAACCAATCCCTCACTACTCTCGGCGCCCGGCAAACGTGAATAGGCGCCCCAAATACTACCGCTTGATAAGGTTCGAAATCAATCTTCCTTTGCCTTTCTCCAAAGGGGGTAATATCAGACATAGTGACCCTAACCCCCTCCTCTTTAAATTTCTCTTCAATTACTTTTGCAATTTTAGCTGTGTTTCCTGTGGCTGAAAAGTACAATATCAATACTTTCATATAATTTTCTCCTCTCTTTTTAACTGTATAGACTATTTCGCCTATGCTTTGCCACTTAACGCTGCTACTCAGCCGCGCAGTTTTTTTGCGTCGGCTGAATTAGCCTTGTTATGCGCTCCTATGTTCTTTTGGCGTACACTTAAATATGTTACGATCCTCTTTAATAATTACACAACAATCACTCTTCACTATCTTCTGCTTGGCGCTACACAGTCGTTGATGACCACTCTCGATGAAGAGCGTACCATTGGGTTTTAGCAAACGATGAAGTTCTTTAAGAAAACCGCTGGCATCTTTTATATGATGGAACATATCCAATGCATAGATAACGTCCGCTGAGTGACTATCTATATCAACGGGGTAGCCTGTTGATAGGACCGGAACCACATTATCAAGGTCCTTCCTCTTTGCCTTTTCCTTGATTGCCTTGATCGCCAGTGGGTGAACATCAACAGCGTAGACCTTGCCGCCGTCACCCACTAATTTAGAGGCATGCTCAACATAACTTCCAGGCCCACAACCAAAATCTACGATAATAAATCCCTTATCAATACCGAACTGATCAAACCGTTTAACGACAGGAAATAAAATATCTCGTATAGCAAGGACGAAAGACATTAGACGAAATGGTATATTTGGTATGTGCTCCACTTCGTATCCACTCATTTATTATGGTTTTCAATACCCCATCCGCTTGCGGTGGGGTTACATTTGTTCCCTCTCCTCGGGGAGAGGG
>JAAEPI010000698.1 GCA_024232835.1 Cytophagales bacterium | reverse complement strand
TTAGGCGTAAAAAGCCATGCTGTCGGCTATCCAGCAGATGGCTTGTTTTAATTAAGAGTTCTTCTTTTAGAAGTCTTTCAAACGTTTTCATTACCAAACTGGTTAGCGAAATTAGTCTATAATTTTCTACATTATTCTTACTACCTTTCTTATGGACGGGAACAACATGGGCTAGCTTCCAGTCTCTGGGAATGCAACCAGTGTTATATGAGAGTTTGAACATGAGTGATAATGGGTATGCTAGACTGACGGCGCAATGCTTTAAAATCTTACCGTGAATACCATCGGGCCCACAAGCTTTGTTAGAATTTATATTTGACAACAATTGTCGAATTTTTCTATGGCAAAAGTCAATTTTAAAGCTATCATCACACGACCAATCAACATCCACATCGTAATCGGATGCCTCAGAAAATTGGTCACAGAAGAAGCCATTGAACAGCTCTGCTTTCTCTAATGGCTGACAACGGTAGTGACTATTAAGATTCACACATTCTGGTATCCTATTGCTTTTTGAATGGGACTTAACATGAGACCAAAACTTTTTTGTAATCAAAGCTGGATCATCACTG
>JAAEPI010000697.1 GCA_024232835.1 Cytophagales bacterium | reverse complement strand
GATGAAGAATATGATGATGAACGATATTAGAATATTCATTATAAGGATTTATCGAAAGATTTTTGGATCACACGCAAATTCATCAAATGTGATAAAATAGTGAGATTTTTTTCTCACTATTATGAATCAAACAGAAAAACAAATACTCGAACTATTTCTTCCAGAAGGAATACTGGAATGGTTTGATGTGACATCTGGAGAGAAGACAAAAGAAAAGGTGCTGATTTCTCTCATAGAGAAGAATATTCCTCCGGTCACAGAGAAGCATAGAGGGAAAAAGGTTGTCTGTGCTGGATTTACAGATATTGCAGTTCAGGACTTTCCCATACGAGGGAGAAGAGTTGAGCTGGTTTTCCGTAGGAGATATTGGAAAGTAGAAGGAGAGGTAAAATATCTCAAAAGAAATATCTCTCTTTGCTCCAAAGGTACACAATTAGAACAAGAGTTTGGAGATTTTTTAAAAGAATGAAGCTGAGACAAAGCCTCTCGCTCTAACGACTATTGCTGCTGCAAACCTTCTTGATCCAAAACAATTTGAGAAACAGTACAAAGATCATCTCAGTGAGTTCCGATGCTGGGAACAGCTTCCACATGCTGAAGATTGGATATTATTTCCAGAGAATCTTGGTGCTCGTTTGAGCATAGATGAGACTTCGCTCTCTAATGGAGAGCTGTATACGATCATTACCAACAAAGATGCCAAAGGGAAAAAAGGATCAATCGTAGCCATCATCAAAGGAACAAAAAGCTCTGTCATTAGAGATGTCCTTTATCGAATCTCACTCATGGAGAGGCGTAGAGTAAAGGAATGCACTATTGATCTGGCGAATAATATGTACTGGATTGTTCGTGAATGTTTCCCTGATGCCGTTATTATTCATGATCGATTCCATGTACAGCAGCTTGTAACCGGAGCTCTTCAGGAAATACGCATCAAACTCAGATGGAAAGCCATAGATAAAGAAAATGAAGCTATAGCAGAAGCAAGAAAGAAAGGTCTCAAATATAGAGCTCCTACATATTCCAATGGTGATACAGAGAAACAACTGCTTGCCAGAAGTATGTACCTTCTCTTCAAACCAAAGAGCAAATGGACAGACGGTCAAAAGAAGAG
>JAAEPI010000696.1 GCA_024232835.1 Cytophagales bacterium | reverse complement strand
CCTTAGGGGGATTTCCTGTGGCCTGTGGAGGGGTTTCCAAAGACTGGGGGGACTCGGCCATGGTGGCACTGACTACGTTTGGGTTTGATGATGACTGAGCCAAATAAGGATCCCCTGCAGCCTTCGGGGTTTTTGAAGGCTTGCTGGGATTTCTTGGAGCCCGTGGTGTTTCAAATAACTGAGGGGGCTTGGACATGGTGGCACTGGTTATTTGTGGGTGGGATGATGACTGTGCCAAAGAAGCAGCAGTATTCATTGTCTGCTCAAAATGACGAGGTTTTATGGAGTCTGAGCAGAATTCACTGGAATTGGGTGATCTGTGGCAGTGGGTGCCATTTTCAACTGGCAGTCCATTCAACACAATTCCCTCTTTCTGTCAACAAAACAGGAATTGTGGTAATGGTTGGGTAAAAATTAAGGTTTACTTGCACAACCTCAACCAAAGTGACTATAAACCGACGGAGAGATGCACCACTTCTTCCACTTGGAACTACAGCTATGTATTGGTCTTTCAATATATCAGAATGTCGGTAATAGAGGTCTTTGTGGATGAAGTAGTGCTCCCCATAGACATTCTGTAGTTGGGCCATTGTGGGAGTTGGGTCATGCGCCAAAGTGTCAGCAAAGAAGATGGCCCTGTAATGAATTTTTGTCACAGTAAAAAGTTACAGTAAAACAAGATTGATTGACAACTTTTGGACACAACTGTTGATTTGGAAGTGTCACCTTTCATCTGTTGTCAGATGAGCAGTCTCCCCCAGCTGAACTGTGTAACCCTGTGGAGGCTCATGCATTGGAGATGCCACAAATCGGGTGACACTTTCTCCAATATTAGGCTCACCATCTGCAGCAATGGACTCCCCCAAAAGCACAGCCAATTCATCGGGATCTCCAAGATCATCACCGGTGATGCCATACTGCCTGCAGTTGGACCAAATATAGTGTATGTACAAGAAAATATGAGATGTTCCAATGTATTTGCACAAAATGAAATGTTTTTTTTTGCAAATAAAGTGCAATTGGACCAAACAGACACACTGTACAAGAAGCATCAGGCACAATGCACAACCCCAATAGTGATGATATCCCGGATGGTGGTTTGCCACTATTTGAGTTCGAAGGAGCTGGTGAGGCCTGTCCCAAAGTCCAGAGCTGAGGTGGTCGTGTGGGAGCAGTGGCAATATGGGAATGGGATGCAGAGCATTGGGCATCCATAGGCCCTGCACAGTGCGCCTCTGGCTGTGGAGCCACAATTGGAGGATTGGCCACCTGTTGTGTTACCACGTCCTATTTTGGATTGGCTTCAAAAACTTTGATGCAGTGGTTCCCAAAAAAGTTGTGCTGCACATCACTCACTTCCAGTGTATCCTGCTCAAGAGATGACGGTTTGTCTTGAGGCTTCAGAATCAGATTCCTTGATCTGAGCTCAGTGAGGTCGCTTAAGTGAAATGAAACAATGTTTGGAAATAACATATGTTTGTCCCAAGCAGCATTTCTTTTGCCGAAGCACAAATAATTGAAGCCCAAGTGAAATGAAACAATGTTTGGAAATAACATAATATGTTTGTCCCAAGCAGCATTTCTTTTGCCGAAGCACATAATAATTGAAGCAAATACCCTAAGTTAGATCTGGCTATGGCAGAGAGGGGGCTTGCACTATGCTTATCCTGGGTAGAACTGGTATTGGGTTGAAGTTTGTCAATGCTGTCAGCAATGTCTTTGGATACATCGCCTGAAAAAGCAAAGCAATTCATGCCAGTTAGACAAAATGCATGACTTAATGACACAGTGATAGTCTACCAGCTGCAGCAATGACTTTGTTGCCACCATCATATCCAAACTTGGAATAACAAATTCGTTGGAATGCTTCCCAGTCTGTCTCAACTCCAAATTTCTCTTTCTGAGCTTTACCTTCTAATATCAGAGCATTATTTCTATCAATAGCTGCCCTATGCTCTCTGAGTGATTTGTCAAACTTCTCAAGGCAGGTAGTGGTACATTTTATGTCCTCCCTCCTTGCCAGAATATGACGAGTATGTTGATTGGTCTGGCAAGCCAGCAAGCCTTAAGATGACAATGGCGTTATGACTCATTCTGAAATGTTTTGCACAAATAGCTTAACAAAAATTGCAAAGCAGCATTAAAAGCATACAGAGCAAAACCTGCATTAAAATTGCTACTTGTTTTGTGCAAATAAGTGTTTTGTGCAAATAAGTGCACACTTTTAATAAGTGTAATGAGTTCTGCACGTTGTTACAGCATACAAGCATTAGCAAGTGGAAAACCATACATTGTACAAGCTCCTTAACAGTGGGGGATTCAGTGAGTCCCTGCGAAGGTTCATCTTCATCTATTTCCATTGGCAATTGTGAAGACCCTTCTATATCTTTAGGGTCATCTGCATTCGATTTGGCTAATTCCCCAATGGAACAGTGTGCCCTGTCTCGTACAGCCTGTATTGCTTCTTCTATGCCACCATCACAGACTTCAGTATTGGCAGCATCATTTTGTGGGGGATCCATCATATTTTCCCCATTTGGCAACATCGTTAGTGGCCTTAAAATAGCTAAACAATGTCAAAGGTATGAAAAACCATAGGCAATAAACATTATGAGGAAACTCATCAATGTAATTGAGAAATTTGTCCTGTGTTGATGGCTCAATGAAACCCAACTGCTCAATAGTATTCTTGGCTGAGGCCAACTCCTTGGTGCACTTTTTTGACAATGCTTCCAACTTTTTAGTTTTCCCAGAAGCTTTCTTTTTTTGTTCTGTGGAGGTTTGAGATGGCACTCCTTTTTTTCTGCTCCAAGTACTCCTTTTTTCCACTTTCTCTTTAGCTTTGGTGCGACAT
>JAAEPI010000695.1 GCA_024232835.1 Cytophagales bacterium | reverse complement strand
GATCATTCTTAATAGTGAGCAGCAACGCAATTCCACCTCAGTGTATCAAATATTACAGGCGATGCCTCCTTCCTAGCAGCCGAATGGCTGCTGCCAACAACCCCAAAAGCTGGAAACTCCTCTGCTCTTTCAATGCTATAATACTAGCCCCCCAATCTCCTAAATGTAAATGGCCCCACACAATCAGAAAGCGTTTGGAGCTGTTCAGCCACGGAAACTGGGACCTGCTGCTTGATGGAGAACAAAAATTCCCCATCTACAAATCATCTTCCAGGCCTCCAACCACCACCCCTCCTAATCCCCCAGACGACCGTGCCAAGCGTGCCCTCCAAGCACAAGCAGAATTTTTTTCATCCAAGTCCATAACCAAGGCAGTCAAGTCCATCATTTCCAAGTCCGAACATTCTGTTACCGCAGAACAAATGGTCTCCAAATTAAAGAAATTTTATCGAAATCCTAGAGATCTAATTCCATTATCCAACTCGCGGTCTGACTCTTACAAGCAGACTCGGAGATACAACCAAGCTCCACCAAACCCACAAACCAGTAGCCCAAGCATAAGTAAATTGCTATATCCAAAAACGGTCCTGGCAACAAGAAATTGGGCTTGGAAATTTCCATTTGCGGAAATTTCCAACCCGATTTCCGCGACATCTATAGTCCTAACGCAAATTGTACTAAGCTTATTAACCATATCACGTTCGGAAGAGCGATTTTCATCTCAAAAAATGCCACTGAATCTCGGTCTTGCCATAATATAGGCGCTATATAGTATACTAGTAGTATATAGCTGAATAGAGGCACAAGTAAGTAAGTAAATATTAAAAAAATGATATTCTATTCCGCTTCGAAAATGGTGTTACTGACCGAGTTTTTCATCAAAAACCGCTTTTTTACACTATTTTTACCCAGGAGTTTTGAATCCTGCACGTATACGCATTCTCCCTTGGGCTCCTTTATACCCGGGATTTTTGGGAATGTTCAGCAGGTCCCTGTCAGGATTGCTATGGTCATTCGCGTTGTGTCTTCCTTACCCTGCGTATCCTCAACCCCTCGCTCGAAAGCGTGG
>JAAEPI010000694.1 GCA_024232835.1 Cytophagales bacterium | reverse complement strand
TTAACCAATTTTTGTACACAATGGGGGGTAGAAATTAACACACTCAAAACGAAATTAATAAGATTTAATTCTAAATTTGAGTCTCGGCCCTCATTTCGCTTTCGCATTGGCAGCCACAACCTGAAAGAAGTTGATTCCTACTGCTATCTTGGAATCGAAATCCATAAATCAGGCTCCTTCACTGCGGCGAGAACGGAGCTCAAGAAAAAAGCAATGCGCGCCCTTTATAGCCTCAAGAGCACGGTAAACAAATCCAAATTGTCGTTCAGATCATTGACTACCTTGTTCGACAGCTTGATAAAACCTATTGCCCTATATGGTGCTCCATTAGTAACACCTAACATGTCTATTTTAAAACACATTAACAGAGCTACACTGCCCGTTGGCACGAACGACCAATCTCACTCCTCGATCTTAAAAAAAATAAGCTTAATAAATTGTGAAAAGGTCCACCTCCATTTTCTTAAATGGGCGCTAGGAGTGAACCGCAAATCCTCCAACGCTGGCGTATGGGGAGAATCTGGAAGGTACCCACTCATTTATGAATGCATTAAACTCACCATGAAATATGTCGAGAGGCTCAATAAACTTGATGACAATTCCTTAGTGAAACTAGCATTTGAGGAGCAGAGGAATATGAAACTTTCTTGGTATAAGGGCATTGAGCCTATCCTGAAAATCGAGCCCAGTTACACTGCTGATCACGTCACTGCATTCAACACGCG
>JAAEPI010000693.1 GCA_024232835.1 Cytophagales bacterium | reverse complement strand
TATAGGCAAATTTAGTATGGTCATCTGTTTATTGGTTTTTGTAGCTATTAATATTGTAGCGCTATCACATTCTACTGCTGACGAATCGCAACCTAAGATCGGTTATGGCAGAGGGGGAAGGATGTCCGGCAGTTCTAAATCAGCGCGTTCAGATGAACCTATCCAACCAATCCCAATTAATTTTGACTATAATAGAGCAAAAGTAGAATTAGGAAAAAAATTGTTCTTTGAGCCACGGTTATCCAAATCTGGATGGATCACCTGCAATTCCTGTCACAATCTCTCAACCGGCGGCGCAGATAACTTACCAAGCTCCATCGGGCACAAATGGTTTTTGGGTCCGATAAACTCACCCACCGTTCTGAATTCAAGATTCAATCTGGCACAATTCTGGGATGGTCGTGCAAAGGATTTGAAAGAGCAGGCTGGCGGCCCGATAGCCAATCCTCTTGAAATGGGCTCAAACCATGAGCTGGCAGTGAGCATTCTGCAATCAATACCTGAGTACGTACAATGGTTTAGTGAAATATATGGATTAGAAGAGATGTATGGAGATGAAAAGATCAATATTGATCAAGTCACAGATGCT
>JAAEPI010000692.1 GCA_024232835.1 Cytophagales bacterium | reverse complement strand
GGTAGACAGAAATGCAAACGTCATAGTTTCCTACTCTGATTAGTCAATTCTCAAGACACTTTGCAGAAATTCGCCAAGTGCTACTTATTCCTGGAAATTCTAATTCCAAAAACCATTCCCTCCCAATTACACCCACGCCAAACATGCCACTAGAGAGTCATGGCGTCTCGGTGACGTACCAAATGTAAATGTTTCCTTCCCTCATTATGGGTGCATAGAATTAAACAGCGCCATGCGCGCCATGACGCACGTGACGAACTGCATACATGGGGTTCGATTTGTCAAGTTGGAACTTAATCAAATGTTGCGGGTCTGAAAAGTTCTAGAAACTTAGTTCTTTCGATCGCTGCAAATAGGCGAGTGAATTTGGTTCAAATGAAGAAGTTGAGCAAAAAATATGCGAGCAATTTGCTTGTACAATCCATTGATTGTTTCAGCCATTAGAAAGCATGGAAAATTTGCAGAAATGTGATTTTTTGTATCTCTAAGAACCCTTGAAAGATCGAATGCTTTGTAAATCCTTGCGCCACACCCATCGTTTTGCTATTCAATGCACAGATGTCATTCTTTCTCAAAGTCTTTTATGTGAAATACACAAATACATACAGAGAATAATCAACGAGACAACACAGTGAGCAGAGCGCGATTGCGAGATATGCAATTTGGGCACATAATAAATCCGATGTAATGGTTTTTATCAGGAAATTGAACTGCTGATCTGTTCCTGTTTCGCGCAATACATTTTGCACACATGGCAAACGATATCAAACCCAAACTTTGAAAACTTATTGGCATCATAACTCTTCGAGCTAATTTCAGATCCTGCTTAAAATGTGGCTCTTTCTTCATGAGTACTTCTGCTTTTTCTTCCTTCATCTTTTCAACAGCTTCGCGTTTCTCCTTCAATATTTTCTCGAGTTTGTTCTTGACAGAATCTTCGTAGCAAGCTTTCTTTTGTATGTCATTGGCGGCTTCATTTTCATGCATTCTTTTCTTGGGCGCCACCACTTTCGTCTTGGAATGGAGTCTTATCGTGGGGTCGCTGATTTCTGGCGCCACAACTTTTTTGCTTTTCTTCACCTTTGGCACAACGATGTCCACCACCGTCTGTGGGTCACCAGTTGGTGTGTGGGAGTCGCTCATCATCCCCTCAGCTACGCTAGTCATTTTCAAATAAGGGATTTTCCAAATAATGAAAGAATTTCAAATTTAAGATCGCAGAAAAATTTTATTTTTTTCCGCGCTGTCAGTTTTCACCCTTGGGAGGGTGAATTTTTGGCATTTAGATATGCCACTTGTGGAACAAAGTTTCCGCGGGTGTCGGCGTGCAAAATAACAATGGACGAAGTTATATCTAACTGCTGATACATAGTTTTCATGGTGTGGCATATCCTACGCTGCCTCCAATGCTACATTCGTTTGCACATATTCTCTCATTTGATCGCGCTCAATTAAAAAAATATTCTTCATGGGCACGACATTTTTGACAAAATGCATCATACATGGTTGTGGGTATTTCAAATGTGTCATGTACAAATTCAAATGCTGCCTCATCATTAGCATCAAAATCATTAGTGTATAGTTCTATTATGTCTACAAGCTTGTAGCCACGAGCCATTTTGAAGAGGAAATGGATGCAGTGATGACCGCATGCTCGACTGAATGGTGACTGGATTTGCTTATTATTCCACTCCAAATTGAACTTTTTTGTGAACTTTGCGAATAGCGTTGGCTTCCTACCATAGCTATCAAAATAACTACACTGCTTGTCAGCGTGTATGTAGAATGCTACCCAGTGCGTACCCAGTTTTGTACTGGGGTCTTCATTAACGACAAAACAACAAGGTAATTTTGTTATTTTGGGTATTTTATTTGCAGGAAAAACACCAAGTGACACATCACGGAGAACATAATCACTATTTAGACAATATACAATTTCAACAGTATTCATCTTTATATGGAGTAGTCAAAAAAGACATTCCGCCACTTATCAATTGTCATTAAATTGTCAAATTCGGCAAGTACTATCACTTTTATACCTGACGCTGGTGTGTCAGTACCAAATTCAATACTTATGCTGGTACTACCCTCTCTTATCAGCTGCCAGTGGGATCCATCACTACAATCAGGGGACAAATCAAAACCAAACATACAGTAACCATTCAAATAGTCGTCATAGCATATGGAGTTACCTTTGTCCTCATTGACCATATTTAGGGCCTCAAACAAACCCATGTAAGCTCTAGTGTAACGTTTATTAGCAAAGTCAAATACCATGGGATTTCGGGGGTAAGTAACATCTCCAGCAGTGACACGAATATGAGTTATACTGAAATTTTTGAAGTTGAATGGATTGTGGCGATAACTTCCAAAAAATGAATCCTTATCTACACATCCTATTATCATCCTACGTGGTACTTGGCCAGAGAACAATACATTATTGGGACTGTCCCTTCTACCTCCATTAATGTGAAGAGTTTTACAAACAATTCGTCGGATTGGGTATTTTGCCACATGCTTATTCAAATTAGCTTCTAGTGAAAGTGATAAACTATTAAGTATTTCTACCTTTCGAACAAACCACGACATCTTTATCACTTCAACTTTGCAGTCCCCATGGTTAGCTGACCCCATTAAACTGAATGCATTTGAATTTCTATGTAGTTCCAGACGTACACTCATACGATTCAGCATTAGTCGGTCCTGGTTGAAAATATCTGTGTGGATGGGAGCCATAAGCTCAACGTGGCGGCTCTCATTAGCATATTCTGCTCGCGTGTTATACCCATCATTATCAGCATCCAACATTTTGCCTGCAGTGTCCTTGGCATACATAGAGGCCTGCAGCTGGGTGCTCTTGGCATCACTTCCATAATTCAACAACGTTTCAAGGTAAGCTCTATATGCATATGTGTCTCCACTATCATATGCCAATTTGCTGTTGAGCCACACCTTCACCTGCTTGAAAAACGTCTTGCCAAATAGGTTTATTGGAGCAATTATAAATTTCTCATCCTCTTTGGCTACTTCACCTCCATCTCCTTTTACAACGCGAACCAGCATGTATAGCATATTTGAGGAAAAATCCAAATACATTGGGTCAGAGTTAATTTCAAACTCATATGGTCCATCATTTGTTACAGTATTCTTGGGGAATACTTCCACCCAGTACCCTTTTTCAATTGCTACCTGGGTGGGCGGGACCGCAAATAAATCTAACTCACTTTTACTTCCCAAAACAGAACTACCATCAATTATTTCAGTCATGTTGAAAAATGTCAACTGGTTTCTTCCTATTCTGACGTCTTCTCTGTTTCGTACCCTTATTTATACCTTTCTGACCAGGGCGCCGGCCTAACCCACCTCCCCCCTGTACGTCTTTTCTCATTCTCACCTTCTTAGCAGCTTTCTTTGCCAATGCACGAGCTCCACGTTTTACATGCTTCTCCGCGCTTTCTTTCAGATTGGCTCCAGAGGCATAATCTTCCATAATACTAGCTCCTGCATGCAACGCCTGCTTTCCAACAGCTTTGCCTGCTTGTTTTGCAATTGGCGTTATCATACGTAATAATCCTTTGAAAAGTGACCCAAGCCCATGACCTTTCTGATAAGCATACCCTTCAAATGCTGGTAAATTTCCACCCCTTTGATGCGGAATGTTACCATTGAATTTCACTCTCATCATAGCAATCTTTTCTTTCGAAAATGAAGTATTACAACAACCTTACCAGCAATGAATGGAAATAACACACCAGTATCAGCTTTTATACTTATCTCAATGGAATCAAACTGACGGCTTAGTACATTTACATAATGTATATTTGTATAGTCGATTGAAACAAGATCATTTGTGCTGTTATGGACAGGTACCATTTTAAGCAGAGGAACCAAAACATCACCTACAAATTGACTCTCGATTATGCTAGAATACACGTACATACTAGTAAGTGATGCATTGAAGCTTGGTGGGTATGTAGCAATAACATTGCGAGCACCCCCTCCTGTCCTTGTTACAACTTCATCTTTGAAGCCAAGCATCGACTGCATATTATCGCTGAATCGTAGGTAATTACCATAGTAAGCTGAGATTCTTACTTGAACTTTGTTTGTTTTAGATACAAACTCAAACCTTACACAATCACGCGCAACTTGCAACTTGGTGAGCTCATCAAAATCACTAGCTTTCTCCTCTTCCTTGTCCCAATATTCATCAATTAATCCATTGATCTTGTCAATCAACACTTGTACTGAGTCATATTTTCCACTCGGTATATTAATTCTGACCATTTGTAGAGTAGGAGAACGTAGATTGAATTCTATCCATTCACCACTCATTACATTTTCCCAGGCCGTAGGATATTGTATTGATGCCAACCCAACTTGCCACTGTCCTTCTAATTCAATTGGGTGTGCAAGTGGGCACCTATAATCAGATGTCTTGTTCTCCTCCACCTTTGTATTGCTTGGTAGAGTTATGTAAAAGTCACTCATTTTTTCTCTTTTAATGTTGGATTAGGGAGAAGGTAACCAATGTTGCTACTCAGCAATGCAATCCACAGCTTTGAGTCTCCATGACCAAGTGATAAATTCACAATTGACGTTATCACAACGATGTATATTATAATTACTTGGAATATAAACACAATTTGATGCTTTGAAACTTTTTGCCCAAAAAACATCCACAAACTACTATTATTTGACTGATCATCCATTTTTAGCTCTGTGGCTCCTGCGCGGCCTTATACCTATATGTTTTCTGTGGTGATGCTCTGGTCAGCTCTTGGTGGTAGAATATACCAGTAATATCTTCCCCTTTTTGATCAGCCAGTCTATATACGGGAGGGTGGCGAGCCAATCTCTCTTTTATGGTGAACACTTCATCTGTAAAGTTCCCCATGTACCCCTTGCTCAGCTTGTGTTTTTCCTTGGTTATGCGCACATGGTCTCCTTCCTTATATTTGAACTTCACAGGGGGCCTGGCATAGTCTGGACCATATAGAATCTCCTTTACTTTCAGTTCGTTTTTGTGGGTCACATCAACTGGTGCATGCTTCGTCACTCGACTTACTGTGTTATTCAGGGCGGCCACTAACTTTGGCAGGATGTCGAGATAGTTGAACGTCTTCTTCAATGTAAAATGCTTCCATAGACGCGTCTTTAGAGTGCGTATGTACCTCTCAACATTTGGAGCTTTTACATCTGGGCTAGTGGCAGTGAAATAGTGTATGTCCCTATCTTTGAGAAAATTCTGGAATGATTTCCCTCGAAACTCCAAACCTTTATCTGTCATGACACGCCATGGTTTTCGATTGGAAATGCCCAGAATGTGCTTGAAGGCTTCTCTTACAGACTCGGGTTTTTTGTTCTTAATTGGTACTGCCCAGCCATATTTGCTAAGCACATCAACACATGCCAGAATGTACCCATGCCCTTTATTATACTTTTTTATGGTGGGCAGACAAATTAGATCGAGCTGCCAATCGGTATCAAGGCCAACAGCCCTTACTTGATTTCTAGGGAACTTTCTCCTTACAGGCTTGTGTATAGAATGCACATTTTGTTCATCGAGGTAATTCTCAACATCCTTTACAGTAATATTAGGATTTATTTTCTTTGCTTCATGATAAACAGTACTAACACCAGCCAAATATGCGGGATTATTCGGATTCAAATACACTTTGTCCAACATAATTGATGAAAGACGCATGCAGAACTACTTATATAGTGGGGTCCAATTAACGGGACTATCACCAAACTGAATATCATCTATATCTCTAGCTCTTTCATAAATCTTCACATTTCTGTTTCCAATGGCATCCCTGGGTACGTTTGTTTCACGTAGCTTTATTTTGAAATAATCCCAACCAATGGGTGCAGTTCTCACTCGATCTCTCGTTGCATGGTCAAATAAATCAATCATGTTGCTACCATCAATCGTCTTCCCATTAAAAATCAATTCATTTTCTGTGTTGAACTCAATATCAGAGCTTTCCAAATGTTCTACTAGTTTCTTGGCATGAGCTCTTTTGCTGCTAGGCACCTCAGAAGTCATTCTCTGTCTTGGCAGTTCATGTTTTATTCTTGGTTCCCTTCCTTCATTCTTTATCACAATTTTCTGTGGCTTCTTCATTTGATCACCCATCTCATTGTGCTGCCTCAGTATATGGTTATACAGTTTAAACTTTACATCTGCCGCTGCATTGGAGTTCACAATTCTGGTCATTTGTTCATCCAACTTATTTAGTTGGTTCTTTACAGGCTGGTGCCGTTCTGCAGAAGCAAAATCTGCAGGCACCAAAGCCATCTTTTTGAATTCTTCCATTATATTTTTGATAGCAGTGCAGAAGCAATGGCAATTATTGGGGCAAGTAGTGCCACAGGTAGCGCGCCTCCCTGTTGAACCAGTAACTTGCGTTTAAAAGCAAGCGGCTCTTTTATATCAGTTAACTGACGAAGCTTTTTCCTATACTTTGTCAGTTGCTTCTTCTGCTTTGGGCTTAATGCAATGTTTCCATTTAGTACATTATGAGAACAGTCACACAAGCATCTAATTGTATCATTATCAACTTCGTTCAATATGGCTTTACGCAGTTTTGGTTTTGCATTACATAGTACACGTAACAAATCAATATGACGTTTTAATCTGCTAGTCATTGTGAATGAAATTGCATGTTCAGTAGTAGTATTTATATGTTTCTGGGGCAGTAGATTATGGGGGTTTCCCCTGGGAACACGTTGGTACGCAAGCGCAGCTTATCGCCTATCGTTTGAGTCAGATCAATGATTAAATATCCATAGGGCTTAGATGTAGCATCATTGAAACTTTGCACAAAGTATGTACTTTGCCTAGGATACAGCTGACGAGCGAGGTTCGATATCTGTAGCTTATCACTGGGAGATTTGAACAACACTATGTAGTTGGCATTTATACGCGCATTCCTTAGGTTGTTGAAGAATAGGTTTTGGACAATGTGTACACATGAAATTGACCAGTGATGACAGCCTTTAGAGAATAAAGTAGACAAAACGTTACTCTTGCTTATTTCGGTCATGAGGTCATCTAAAATTACCAATTTTGCACTCTTCTCTTGTTTGAGCTCCGACAACTCTGGGATGCCCTCGATTAGCTTAACATTAGGTAGCATGGCTATCTCGCGGTACGCAGGCTGGTATTCGCTATAGCACCAAAAAATCTCGGCTGGTGGTGTGGTGCACATTTGCTCAATATTCTGCAGTAGTTTGACCACAAAGTTGGTCTTCCCAGCTTGGCTGGGGCCACTCACGATCATGGAGAATGGGTGTTTTAGACGAATGTCCATTTTCTTTTCACAGCAATTTGTTAAAGGAGTTTCCACAGAATGACTTGATATCAACACTAGTACAACGTATAATACAAATGAGTAACAATATCACTGATAGAAACAGCGCAACGACACCCCCTTTTATCCATTTCCATACCAATACAAGCGACAAGAGAATACATATCACAAATGCAACACAGTAGTTACATGTATCCATAGGGAATGGTTTCAAAGTTATTTTTCACCACGCGCTTATTGTAAACGATACGGTATATCTTTTCACCACTCACAGTGGTAACAGTGGGTCCCTCCTTTCTTCGAATCTGTCTGTAGTTCACTTTCACTTCCTTGTTCTCACTGGAACCCTGGGCAAATTCGAACACCAGCTCTTTCATCAAGTTGAAGTTCAACACACGTGAGACGGAATAGTTCAGAGAGTGTCCCTTTATTTTGATGCACTCTTTCTCCTCCCCAGAAGGGAGGGACACCCTGTACCCATAATTCTTGGGTCCACCAGAAACGAACTCGCTAATGTAGGCTCCACTACCATAATCCTTCTGGATTTCATCCGTCAAATCCCCTAGAAACACCCCAGTTGGCGGCACGTAGTCATCTGGGGATCTCTGGAGGAAGATGATGCTGAAATTGAGAATGGGAGAAATGAGTGGAGAGAAATAATAGCAATACAGTAAGACATAAAATACCTGTCTGTGTCCATATAGAAAATTCTATCGTCCAGCAGCTGCAGATAGTGGTACAGCGCCAAGCGAGCCCAAGTTGTGGTGAATGCTGCAGTCACTTCTGAGCTGGTGGGCAGCGAATCGATGAATCCCTCCTCCGTCTCATACTTCACGCTCATCACCTTGTCGCTCATCATTCTAACCTGAATGAAGAAGAAAAAATATTAAAATTTTATTAGGGATGTAATTTTTTTTGTTGTGCACATGTATGCACCTCTTTGATTTCTTTCGTGTCATCGTCCATCAGTTCCAAGTATTCACCAACTTGGTCTGGGTTGAAGAATTTTCGCTGAGTCATCTTAGAGCGCTGACCGAACTTTCCTGAATAAAATCTACCATAAGTTTCTAATTAAGTGCATGATGAGACCCATTATGCAACTCGCCCCAAAAGCTGTTCAGCATCAGCTTGGCTAGGGAGCGGATTCCGGGGTTTTTCTCAATCTTTTTGGGATCTAGTCTGACCCCCTCCCTCTTGAAATAATTCTCAATGTACTCCATCTTTTCTTCCTCCGTTTCAACCCCCTTTGGGTACCCATCCGATTCTTGTTTCAGACGGAGGAACATATTAACGTATGAGGTGAAGAGACCCGTTTTCTCGTCCACCCCATCGTACTGGGCTATCTCCTTATAGTCCCATACCTCGAACACCTCGAGCACGCGGTACCCCATCTCGAGGGCTTTTTCCACCTCAGGGGTGCACCAGGCACCCACCAGGGCTCTGTCCTCATCACTGTGGTCGCAGTGAGGCTTCTCGAATTCGGCGCACTTGGCACACAGGGGAAAGAACAACTTCCCCTTCACCCTGTAGGGGAGCACGGGATGGTGGAGTCCCTTGGGCGGAATGATGCTCAGCTTGACCACCCCAAAGTAGGGGAATGGGTCAGCGTCCAATGGCTTGAAATCCTGCGTGATCACCTCAGGAGCATCGATGGGGAAGGGTCGGTACTTTTGGCAGGATGGGTACAAACTAAAATAAGTACATATATAATGCAAAAATATGTGATGATTATTAAATGAAAACCAGCAAAGAACTGCACCTTGTGAAATCGAAGTAAAGGAGCCGCTCCCC
>JAAEPI010000691.1 GCA_024232835.1 Cytophagales bacterium | reverse complement strand
TATTCGGAATCGGCTTTTTTATTCGTCAGGAATTGACTGCAAAAGGGGACGTACTAGAATTTGACTGAAAATGTTCTGTCAAAATCTGGATTTCAGCTTGAACCACTTTACATTAGTCCTAGAAAATTTAAGTTAATCCAAAAAATAAGAAATATGAAAACGAAAATTTTAGCAATCGCACTTTTTATGGCTGTGAGCTTGGGAGTAAGTGCTACTGAAACGGCTGACCCAGCAGCTGTGGCGAACAAGCGAGCTATTGAATTGATCGAGCGAGTGCAGGAAATCCGTACTATGGATTTTAGTGAATTTGAGAGAGGTCAGAAGAAGGAAGTGAAAGCAGAACTGAGAGAGATCAAAAAAGAACTCCGTCAGATTGAGTCTACGAATGGCCTAGACGATAGAGTGAGCATCTCAATTGGTGCGGTTATAATCATCTTACTTTTAATTATTATCCTTTAAGAACGTGCCGATAAGGCCGTCGAGGTATCCAAGCCGTGCATCTGAAGACAAGGAATTAATATATTCTGTCCTGGATGCGGGGCTTTTTTGTACCATAGCTTTTAATCTAGAGGGTGTCCCTCATCAAATTCCGACCGGATATTGTCGGATAAATGATGAGCTCTTTATTCATGGCTCAGCAAAGAGTCATTTTATTGATTCCATTATTGGACAGACAGTTAGTTTTTCGGTGAGTCTTGTGGATGACTTGATCTTAGCACCAACCGCTTTTGATCATTCGTTCAACTATCGCTCGGTTATAGGATTTTCTGAGGGGGTAGAGGTTGTGGATGAAAAAGCCAAGATGGAATTTCTGAGAGTATTCACCGACAGATATATACCTGGTCGTATGGAAGATGTTGGTGATCCAAGTTCTGATGAAGTGAAAATCACCAAGGTCATTCAGTTTTCCCTTGATAAAGTCGCTGTAAAAATTCGAGAGGGAGATGTCGGAATCAAGAATCTGCAGACGGATAAATGGACAGGAGTGATTCCTGTTATTCATAAATACGGTAAGCCTCAAATAGATCCTCAAATGGAAAACCAAGTGGAGCTCCCTGATTATATAAAAAACATATTATAGCTGACCTCAGGTAAAGACTTATTTGAGTTAAAGTCATGCGTTATTGGCTAGCAACAACCCCCACCATCATAAAAGAAGGTACTCCCACTTACAAATAGGTCATCTCGTTTTAGTGAGGAAATATTAGCGGCAGTTTTATCACAGATAGATAGCGGCTGGTTGTACATAAGGACATGGCCTTGATGATCATCAAAATATTCCTGATCGCCTGTATAGATTGCCGTTTTTCCTGTGAACACACATGGGCCATCCTCAGGCATTGGGTCCTTAATAGCACAGACTTCAACGCTTTCAATAAAAATCGGATCTTTCGTATGATATCTGGATTTGTCCAGAATTCTGTATGGACGCTTTGCTCGAATTTCAATAGTTCCCAAAACCTATGTCGGTGATCATTTTTATGTAATCCCAAAGCGGTATAGATCCACTTAGACAAAGTGCTCTTAATCGGTCATCTTCTCTGAGTTGATCAGGCATTTCCTGCTCACAAACCGGATCTGACAACACCAACCGGCCATTTGGTTTCAGTACCCGATACATTTCTGCAAGAGCTTTTTTTAGTTCTTCTTTTTTGAAAATGTTGAAAAGACAATTCTGAGCAGCTACATCAATCGATTCATTTTCAATC
>JAAEPI010000690.1 GCA_024232835.1 Cytophagales bacterium | reverse complement strand
CAAGCTCTATCGGGCACAAATGGTTTTTGGGCCCAATAAATTCACCAACTGTCTTGAATTCAAAGTTCAATCTTGCACAATTCTGGGATGGTCGGGCAAAGGCCCTGGAGGAACAAGCAGGAGGACCCATTGCCAATCCGCTTGAAATGGGTTCAAACCATGAGTTAGCAGTTAGTATACTGCAATCAATACCGGAATATGTTCAATGGTTTAGTGAAGTATATGGTACAAATGATATGTATGTGGATGAGAAAATAACTATTGAACAGGTGACCGATGCAATTGCCGCATTTGAAGAGACATTGACCACGCCAAACTCAAAATTTGATCAATGGTTGAATGGCTATGATAATACCATTACCGAAACCGAGAAGGAAGGATATAAACTATTTAAGGACAAAGGGTGTATCGCTTGTCATAATGGTGTTGGGGTGGGAGGAAACTCTTATCAGAAATTTGGAGTTGCAAAACCATATGAGAAAGACATCCATACTCTTGGTAGATACAACGTCACTAAAGAAGAGAAAGACAAATACTTTTTTAAAGTACCACTTCTGAGAAATATAGAGTTGACAGCCCCTTACTTTCACGATGCAAGTACCTGGAATCTGAGCGAAGCGGTCAATATAATGGCCGAATATCAGTTGGGATTATCACTGACTGAAATTGAAACCGGT
>JAAEPI010000689.1 GCA_024232835.1 Cytophagales bacterium | reverse complement strand
TTCCTCCTTTAATATACGTTCAAGCGTTTTAGCGACTAAACTTGTTAACGAAATAGGTCTATAATTTGACACCTCATGCTTATTCCCTTTCTTGAAGATCGGCACAATGTGACCCAGTTTCCACTCCTCTGGTATGCTACCCATATTATAACAAACCCTAAATAATATAGATAATGGATATGCAAGCCCAACTGCACAGTTTTTTAGTAGTTTGCCATGTATAGCATCAGGCCCGTGCGCTTTATTAGAATTGATGCTGGCAAGAAGTTTACGAATGTTTCTGTTAGCAAAGTCAATATCAAAGCGTGAGTCATCAGAGTAGTCAATACTGATATCATATAATGATGCATCCGAAAATTGTTCATAGAAGAACCCATTGAACAAGTTTGCTTGATCTTCTGGGCAACTTCGGATGACACCATTGTGGCAGACAAACTCTGGTATCCTCTGGCTTCCTGACTTTGACTTAACAAACGTCCAGAACTTCTTAGTTATCAAGGCACAGTCATCATCTTCATTTAAAGTATCACGCATTTTTTGTGCGACCACATTCTGGAAACTTTTTCTAGCAAGTGAGAATTTGAGGTAATCTTCGTCACTTTTTTTCCTTTTCTTATGTAGCCTAATTTTAGTACGCCAGGCATCATAGCACTCTGAGTCAAACCAGGGGTCCTGACCATCAGTCTTAATAGTAGCCTTCTTAATATGTTTATCAGCTAAACTGAATAGTTTATCCTTAAACTTTTTCCATCCAATTTCCGGTTCAGTGCAGTTGAGCATAGCATCCCAATTTGTATGACATAAATCATGATTTAGCTTGTCCCAGTTAGCAGTTTTA
>JAAEPI010000688.1 GCA_024232835.1 Cytophagales bacterium | reverse complement strand
CCCCAATCATGTACCATATCATCGGGATGTAATTCCGGTTCACATAAATCAGTCCACCAGCCACCAACCCCTTGATTTACCAATGGTTGGCAAAGATTCCACAACCAGTTTTGTGCCTGGGTATTTGTAAAATCCAATAAAGCAGCGGGACCATACCAGAAATTTGGAAGAACATAAGTCTGACCGCCTGTTGTTTGACCAAAATATCCATTTGCACTGGCAGTATTAAAATTGATTGAATTGTTTCGAAAATAGGGCTCGGTAATCAGGATTGTGCGGACACCAAGATTGAGAAAATCATTTATCATTTGAGTCGGATTCGGAAACTGACTTAAATCCCACTGAAAGTCTCCCATATTGGTAAACCAGAATAGATCCAGAATTATCGCATCCAGTGGGATTCCCTTTTGTCTGAAAGTGTTTACTATCTGCCGGGCTTCTGTTTCGTTTTGATACCCGTATTTTGATTGGAGAAATCCTAATGCCCATGCCGGTGGAAGAGGCATTCTACCGGTTAAATGAGTATATAACTGAAGAATTG
>JAAEPI010000687.1 GCA_024232835.1 Cytophagales bacterium | reverse complement strand
TTGATGTTGGACAGGCTGAACCTGATAGAGTTCTATTCGTTGTACATAGAGAACAGATTTTAAATAAAGCAAAAGAAGATTATAGACGAATACTTGGTGGTAAGAAGGACGACTACGGAATTTTATCAGGAAGTAAAAAAGAAAGTAACGCCAAATACGTCTTTGCGACTGTACAGACAATGTCAAAAGCGCATATTTTAGACCAGTTTAAACAAGATCACTTTGATTATATTCTAATAGATGAAGTTCATAAGGCAGGAGCAAAGTCATATCGCCAGATTATTGATTATTTTGAGCCCAAATTTTTACTTGGAATGACGGCCACGCCTGAACGGACGGATGGGTTTAACATATTCGAACTGTTTGATTACAATATTGCTTACGAAATCCGTCTCCAGGAGGCTCTTGAAGAGGATATGCTTTGTCCGTTCCACTACTTTGGGGTCACTGAATTTGAGAAGAACGGCGAACTGCTCACTGATTCAGCTAATATTAATCAATTGGTTGAAAGAGAACGAGTCGACTACCTGATTGAAAAAATAAAGTACTATGGGTGTTCAAAAAACGATCCAAAAGGGCTAATCTTCTGTAGCCGCAAGGATGAAGCTGAGCAGTTATCTCACTTATTCAATCAAAAGGGATACCCCAGCAGCTACTTATCTGGAGAGGATTCCCTAGACAAACGGGAAGAAGAGGTCAATCGTCTGGAAAACGGTAAGATCAATTATATTTTCACTGTTGATATATTCAACGAAGGAATCGACATTCCAAAAATCAATCAAATCGTGATGCTGAGAAATACCCAGTCCAATATAATTTTCATCCAGCAGCTGGGAAGGGGTCTACG
>JAAEPI010000686.1 GCA_024232835.1 Cytophagales bacterium | reverse complement strand
ATTGGTGGTGGCTTAGGTTGGGCATTTGGTGGTCCAATTGGTGCAATTATTGGATTCACAGTTGGTTCAATGATTGATGGTAGTAAAGGCCAAATACAAAGAGGGCCGACTACCGGATATTCGGGTAGAACAACAACCGGTGGCTATGTAATGAGTTTACTTGTGCTTGTTGCAGCCGTAATGAAAGCTGATGGCAAAGTTCTTAAGTCGGAGCTTGACTACGTTAAAAAGTTTATGGTTCATAATTTTGGAGAGGCATCGGCGATAGAAGCTACAAAAATGCTCAAGGATTTGTTAAATCAAACCATTCCGGTAAATGAAGTTTGTTTGCAGATAAAACAGAATATGAACTATTCGGCCCGTTTACAATTGGTTCATTTTTTATTTGGAATTGCTCAGGCAGATGGAAATGTAGATCCAACAGAACAAAAATTAATCGATCACATCTGCAAGCAGATGGGCATCTCTGGGAGTGATTTTGAATCTATTCAAGCGATGTTTGTACCTAATACCGATGCAGATTATAAAATTCTTGAAATTGAACCATCGGCTTCTAATGATGAGATGAAAAAAGCATATCGAAGAATGGCTATGAAGTTTCACCCGGATAAAGTGAGTCATTTGGGAGATGATTTCCAGAATGCTGCTAAAGAGAAATTTCAGAAGGTAAATCAGGCCTACGAGAACATTAAGAATGAACGTAAGATTGCGTAAGAAAGTCTCAGTTGGCAGTCTCAGTAGGCAGTTAACCAGAAACAAGAAACCTGTAACCAGTAACAAGAGGAATGAAAATCATTTCAACAAATATAGGTGAACCAAAAAACATTCAATGGAGAGGTCGGGATGTGAAAACCGGT
>JAAEPI010000685.1 GCA_024232835.1 Cytophagales bacterium | reverse complement strand
GAATACATTGAAGTGAAGAAAAAGCCAGATACGCCCCAAGCAAATCAACGCCTGACTCAAATGTACAGTTAAATGAACCCGCCCTCAAGGATAGGAGGCCAAGTGATAGACAGATACATGGATATGACTTTTTTTGATGATAGCTAGCTTGTTTTAGCCAGTCGAAACGTCTAATAAATAACGCACGCGTTGTTTAACCGATGGTGACGAAATTTCAGACAATTCAGACTTTACCGTGATGTTTCTGGAATTTTCGTTCATTTCTGCCGAATTTTGCGCGTTTGACGGCATTTCCAAAAAGGCATGCCTTTTCAGAAAGATCACGGACTCACGGTAAAGTCTGAATGTGTGTGAAATTTCACTACCGTCCGTCGGGATAATGCGCGAGTTATTAGACGTTTCAAGCGTAAGGGCTAAAAAACCCTGTACATAACACGCATCAAACCAATTACCACTTACGCGTTAGAAGCGATTCCTTCTTCACATCCGACAGTACTTGAACTGGCCATGTTGTTTTCTCTCGAATAACTAAACGAATCCCTTCTCCTAATTATATTCTGGACCTAATTTCCATGAACCAAGGTCATTAAACCGAGCTTTGAGTTGAGTTGGCCAAATCAATACATACAATCAAGAAAAGAATCATGACCAGGCCTACCTAGCCCTCTGGCCTACCTAACCAGCCTACCAGACCAGGCCTACCTAACCAGCCTACCTACCTAGCCCTAGCGCAAAAAAACTGAAACTCAGCCTAACCACCGTTTATGATTTTGATTGGTTCATGAGAATTGTTCCTGAGGTTCCTGCTTCATCTTTCTCGCGACAGATCTGTTCAATTACGATTAATGTCAAG
>JAAEPI010000684.1 GCA_024232835.1 Cytophagales bacterium | reverse complement strand
CAACTGTGGTATATGTGATCGTACTCATCAATTCGAAAGAAGACGGATGTCCGATCGATCAAAAATAGTCGTAGGTTTCGTGTTATCAATACTCTCTGCCGTTATCGGTGTAGTAATTTCTGTTTGGTTTACTCCCATTATTCAGCCAGTTCATGTCACTGCGGTAGAGAAAAGGAGAATTTGTTACCTATTCGATAAAGCATTCTATGGGTAAACAACTCTTGCAATTCACGTTATATAAGATATATTCTCTATCATATGTAGTGGGATCATTCAACAAAAACGAGATATTTGTCGGATTGATCAAGCTGGACGGTGACATGTTCACGTTAATACCCCAACCTCCAATCAGGCATTATATATGGGTCTGCATTGTCAGTGATGAATTTCTTGAGGGGAAGCGTTTTGCTTCTGCCCATGAGAAATAGAGGAAGGCTTGAACGCAAAGCATAGGAGACAACCATTTCCGAGGGAGCCAAATCTTTTTTCATGGTCCTTAACCAACTACGAAATGACTTCCAAACAGTAGGGCCAAAATTAACAGAGAGATGCATAAGCAATCCTTGGGCAATGCAACCGATCTGTACGTAGCAGTGATATGCTCTGATTTTTCTTTTTACCTGTTTTCTATACTTTTCTGATGTTTTGTGCAAATGTTGGTTCCCTGATTCTCGCTTTAAAGGCGTCATCGTTTTCATCCAAAAGTGATATGCATAGGTACCCAAAGTATTAAGTGCTTGTTTGAAGGATACCTCAATTTTGAAACGATATCCATAAGTAGAAATAACCTTGAGGGGGTCAAGATCAAGCATTGTAGTGATGAGAATAATTTTTCCCCGCACAGGGTGATTGACGAGAACAATTTGTACAAGCTGTCCAATTGGTCGCCACAAGAGGTTGATACAACGGTATGAAATAATCACATTTTTCTCGCTATAAACCGGACTTTTGCTGGATGTAAATAAGTGCGGTTCTTTGAAAAAGTCAATAAGCGCCACTTTCTTTCCATATATTTTTTTTCTTCCTCTAGTAATTTTCCGAGGTGGTTCTGCTGGATAATAAGCAACTGCATTGTTTCTGATTCGTGCAACAAACTGTATTCCCTTTTTCACAAGTGGCTTAATGACTTTCTTGTTGGTGTAATAACAATCAGCAACAAGTATTATTTCGTTGTAAAGTTCGTTGGTAATGGAAAAGAGCATAGCAACCATTTTATCCATGAGCGTTTTTTTGTCACGATTAGAAAAAACAACACCTTCATGAATACGTGAAATGAGTGGGACGGCAAAGACATTCCCTGAGATACCCTTTACTAATAAAGAAATAACCTGGAATGAATGTCCCCATATATATTCCGACTTTGAGTTGTTGTTTGATTCTTGGTGTAGTTTCTTAACAGCAGGCATTTTTCTTCCTTCTTTAGCCACTTTCAAGCCATCGACAACAAGTACTTTATGTTGTCCTACCGTTAATGGGCGAAAAAGCATTGTTACCAGTTGGATCCAATAAGTGGTGAGTAGGTCCAATTTCAAGGCGGGAGTATGGAACATATGAAGAAATCTGTAATAACATTTTTCCTTCAGTCCGATAGCTCTTATCAAGCTGGTAACGCCAAGACATTCAGTCCGAATGCACATACCTGCCAAGCAAAGAACCAGCCACGTGAATGTTCGTCCGCGTGAACAGGCAGGGCGTAATTTTTTAATACACTTATACCATTCTATCCATAAAACCATTTGCTTCTCCCAAAAATATTTATTATAATAGACCGATAGCTCTGAGAGCTATCGGTCTATTATAATAAATATTGGAT
>JAAEPI010000683.1 GCA_024232835.1 Cytophagales bacterium | reverse complement strand
TTTCTTTGTTGATTGGTATCAAGTGTCCCTTTTTATCATAATGTATCACTTTATGTTTTGCATTAAGAATGGAACCCATAGAGACGATATCGTTTCCGAGGTTATCTTCGATACTTACACCAACAACTATGGGTAATTCATACAGCCCAGCAACTATCGAACTCAAAAGCGTGTTATTAAACCGCCAAACAGAAGTTGAAATTCCAGGGCCAAAAGTGATTGGGAGTTTCTCCATGTCATTTAAAATATCATTCTTAAAGTGGTCATATTCTGCAATAAGCTGCATTGCAGTAACAGCAATAGCTAGAATCATGTAGCATCCGAAGATTTTTTTCAATAGCTGATTAGCAATAGAATTCTTAAGAGAAATGCGCTGTTTAGTCATGATGATTTCTTGTGAATTTTCCTTCAAAAAGGTTTCATTAATTTATTTGACTGAGCAATACTTGGTTGAATATTTGGGAAAGTTGTCAGCGATTTCTATTGACAACTTGTCAGCCACTCCTGATAGGCTTCCTTCTGAATTCGTTCAATAACCTGCTCATCCGCCATCCGCGTCAACACTTCTTTCAACTTACCATGTAATGCCTGATGCTTTTTATTGAGATAATGATACACGTTGACATGTTCAAGTGGCGGTTCCAACAATTTCAAGGTAGAGAGCTTCATTTTTCTGACGTCACAGAGTGCGGAGCGCGTATGAATCACAATGTCGATACGGCTATGATCCAACATTTTCAATACTTGCTGAAGTGTATCCACAGCCTCAGTCTTCATTCCCAGTGTCCGTTTTTCAATAATCTTAGTTCCGCTGATATACCCGATAGTATAAGGTTTGAGACTGTTCCAACCATTCACAATAAACGAGATATTTTTGGTAATCACGACGAGATCAGCGCTGGCTATCGGGACAGGAATCATCATCAGATTGGGGTACTGTTGTTCAACTCCAGCAATTCTGTCGTCAATGCCGTCAATCTCGCCATTATCTGCAAGATATAGAGCACGATCCATGGGAAGTTTCTTAAATTCCACTGTGACTCCGCATCGCAAGTACGCTTCTTGTAAAACCTTTTTGGATACCACGTCTACAAGGTATGTGGAAAATTCATCAACACCAATAACAATTTTTTCCTGTGCATCAAGAGACGGAATGCCGCACAGTAGTGTCACCAGACTGCATAATAATAAGATTGATCTATTCATAATTTTATCCTTTGGTTCAAAGAAATTATTTTCGGTTCTGTCGCAACTGTTTTTAAAAATTACGAGAAGACTCTCGATAATGTTCACCCGCCTGCGATAACCAACGAGAAGCAGTCCGATAGCTATAATCAGCGTGGAACCCCTGAACCAGACAGTTTCCCACCAGGGAGGGGTTACAGTGATTTTTATGGACGCGCCTTTTTCGTTCCAGCGTTTATACAGCCCGCCACTGTTCGTGCCAAGCCAGAGCACCCCCGCCCGGTCTTCATAAATCGTCCGAATCGCATCGTGGCTCAGACTATGGGGATCATCCGGATTTCAATA
>JAAEPI010000682.1 GCA_024232835.1 Cytophagales bacterium | reverse complement strand
TAAAATCAACAAAACCATGGTCCAGAAGAAACTCTGAGCTTTGAAATCCTTTTGGCAGGTCTTTGCCAATTGTTTCACGTATCACTCTGGGACCTGCAAATCCAATTAATGCTTCTGGCTCTGCAATATTGAAATCCCCAAGCATGGCATATGAGGCGGTCACTCAGATGCCTGTACTGTATCTATTCTCCATACATTTTCATCCATCATATCCTGCGACACACATGACATTCTGTCAAGTACTCTTCCCATATATTAAGAAGTCTTTACTGCATCGCAGGGCACGACACCTCTCACGCGCACATTCATACATATGATATGTTCCCATCATGATTGGATGCACAACATGTTTCTTATATAGGATGTTTTTTCTTGCCGCGTTTTTTTGTGCATCTCATATAAGATGCTTGTTTCTTATATCAGATGTTTATTTCTTATATGGGATACACTAAGCATCTTATATAAGATACTTTTTTAATTTTCGTCCTCCTTCTGAAATGTTTCTTATATAAGATGTTTTCATCTCTGATGCTCTCAACCGTGAATATAAAATTCTCAGCCATTTCTGTCAATCATTTTTTTTCATCACGTTGCTGTTCTGTGTGCGCTCGTTCAACTTCACGTGCTAATACTGAGCATATGCGGATTAAGTTTTGATAACGGCAGTTTTGTTATCGAAACTCAATCCGTATCATGCTCACTGTTGGACGAAGCGGGTCGCTGCCGACTCCCTATGGAGATTGCTCTCCAAGCCCGATCATCCGGGGCGCATCTGCCCCATCCATCCTGCATGGATCTGAGGTGTGGTGTCAAGAAAAATGATGACAGACACGGAAAATGGCGGTCGAAACGAGGTGACATCCGGCCACACAACGGGCTGTAGACAGACCTCGACGGTCGGGGCGAAGAAGGGACAACAGCG
>JAAEPI010000681.1 GCA_024232835.1 Cytophagales bacterium | reverse complement strand
GGATTGGGGATTGGGTGTTGGGGATTGGGGATTGGGTGTTGGGGATTGGGGATTGGGTGTTGGGGGTTGGGTGTTGGGTGTTGGGTGTTGGGTGTTGGGTGTTGGGTGTTGGGTGTTTCAATTTTTCATATCCTTTTCAATTAGCTCCAGTATTTTCATGTTGGATTCCCTTACCAAGTCAAGTTCATTAACAGCGTTTGTAGAAAAAATGATCTGAATGGTAACAAAATACTCAAATTCCGGATCAGCTAATAGGGATTGATAATTCGATTTTTTAATTGTGCCTTCAGGAAACATTTCAGGGAGAATATTTTGCCATTCAACATTTCGGTTCTGCATATTCAAATCTTGATGAACATGATTAGCTGCGTACTTTTCATCTTCGATTGCGTCAGCAACGAGATCCTCCCAGTTGAAAAGCAGTATCAACAGCGAATCATTATCCAACAAATGAATATCCCCTGAGGAAATCCCTGTCCGTAGTGCCCCGTTTCTAGGATCGTAAGTCCACGCAGTATAGAACTGTCCGAAAATTGAATCGCCTTTGGCCGTCGGGAGCGCCTCCTGATCAACAATCAATCGTATGAATTCCCGGCCTGACTCTATCGCCAAATTATGCCTTTGAATCACGATATCAAGTTGCTCAATATTACCTTGGAACTCAGCAATCAAACTTCTTTGAAGAGCTTCTTTTTTAACCTCATCCTTGGACGATTCATTCCAGTTATTCAAAGCAAAAGCACCTAGAATACCAGCAGTAATCACACTCATTTCCACCAAGTACTCAGGCCATTTTTAAGAGAGAGTCGTGAAGATTCTTTTCATAGATCGTGAAGATAACCTAGGTCAATGACCTCTCCAAGGTGGGTGCTTTTCAGACGAAAATTTTCAAATTAATCAATCTTCAAATCATCTAATTAAGTTCTATCTCCAATCACCTATCAAAATAAAAGGTGCCCAATAATAAGGATGCCCGAACTCCTCGTTCTGCGATAGTTGGATTTGAGCTCGTCTAAGTGCTTCCACCTTGGTCATAGTTTTAAGATTACCATAGAAGTACTTCATCAACAAACCTGTGGATGCGTCGTTCACCGCCCAAAGAGAAGCCACCACGGTAGGTGCTCCTGCATCAATGAAACTAGTCGCCGGACTGACTGCCCAGCCTGTAGAGAAGTCATCGGTGACGGCAGTCTTGCAAGCAGATAGTGTGACCATCTGATATTCATATATATCCTCAATTTCCCAAACCTCCTCAATGGTTAACTTACCGTCCTCGGTTCCATCCTCATTTGGTGCCAGCGTCAGATAGGATTTATTATAGTCGAAATAGTCTAGGTTGCCGTGAGTGGCAAAGTGCAGAATGTTGTGACTTCCTGTATGCAATTTTGCCTTATCTTCTGTAGCATCTCCATGAAGAAACACATCCGTATTTGGGTACATTTTCTTCAATTCTTTCACCTCCTGCTCTGCTGCAGGCAGGCTATTGTCGGCGTTGGCCATAGCCAAAATGGACACTTCCGTTATTTCATCTTTCTGTTGATAGAGCATATCAAGGGAATGAGCATAGAACAACGTGTAGTGCTCTATCAGAAAATCAAATTTGCCATTTGTCAGACGCTCTCCAAGCATCTGAAATGGGAGGAAGTGCAGCATGCCCGTTGGAATCACAACCACTTCTTCCTTTTTGTCCAGCTCCTCACGAACAGGAGCAATCACCCAGTTGAATAACTTTTCAGAAGTCTCCTTGTACCGACTTGTTCCTGTATTGTACTCTTCGGGAAAGGGCGTGCTATCATCACCTCGGGCTACACGTAAGCGATCTGTTTTGTGACCATCCAGACTATGCGTGGCAAAATTGTAGAGGAATTTGATATTCTTGTTGAGCTCCTGAGTGGATACGTTTACCACCTTTGCAATGACGGTATCAGATGTAGCAGCGAAGATGTACAATTTATCATTAGCCGGTAAGTATGAGAGCACCACCAGCTCATCTGGAATAAGTCGTCGGTTTTTGTCGGTCTTAAGTTTTCTTGGGTGAAATCCTCCACTAAAATGTCTGGCTAGTTCAGGATTTGTATTAATAGTTTGATTCACAAATTTGAGGTACTCATTCTCAGCTATTCCCTTACTTAATTCCAGCTTCTTGATTTTTTCTTCACTTGAGAGTCCCGATTTCTCATCAGAAATGGATCGTTCTAGGTTATCAAGTTTGCGTTTGAGTTCTTTTTCTTTTTCAAGCTTTTCATTAGAATCCTCATCTTTAAAGGAAATGTCTAATGACTTGAATTTGCTTCTTAGCGACTCGATATTGCTACGCTCCAGGTATTGCATGCCGAGCTTGGTCTCTCCTTTCAAGATTAGCACGTCCACAAGAGAAGCATAGACCTTGATCTGTTTCTCTCCAGAACTAAAAATTTTCTGAGCTTCTGCACCTCCTGCAATTTTTCCCTGTATTTTCTCTAAGGTTTCTATCGCATCTATAAAATGCTCCTTGCTATCATCAAACTTTCCTGCCTGCCGGGCAATCAGCCCCTTGTAGTAATACGCTTCCCAAAGCTCTTTCTCAGAATCTATTTCTATTGAGAGGTCAATACTCTTCTGAATGTACTCCTCTGCGTCATCTTTCTTTTCCAAATAGCCAAGTTTACCTAGCGCAAAATTGGTTGTTATTTTGTCTACTTTCATCCCCAACTTTTCTTGTAATTTCAATCCTTCATCCAGAAAGTTCCTGGCCTCATCAAAGTCTTCGGTTTCCGTTTTAAGTTTTCCCAAATAGGTCAGATTAGTAGAGATTTGGTTAACATCATTAATCTCCTGTGCATCAGCCAATGCTTTTGTCAACCATCTATTTGCTACATCATATTTCTTTAATTCAAGATACGCAACACCCAAGTTGCTCACATACATTGAACGCGATGCATCATTGATATCAAGCTTATCAAGTATAGCAATTGCCTTAGAGAAATACTCAATAGACTTTTCGTAATCGGCTTGCCAATATAGAATAGAGCCAATGTTGTTTGTAGATGCAGCTCTGGCGTATTCATTTCCAAGACTCGCATAGAGGCTATCAGATTTTTGATAATAACCAATCGCTTCAGCGTACTCCCCACTCATATTTTCGATATTGCCAAAACCCAAATAACTATCGGCAAGACCCCACGTGTTATCCAACTCCTCAAACAACTTCATAGATTTCTCCTGCATCTCCCATGCTTTATCAAATTCTCCAAAAGTACGCATATACATATCTGATTTATTGATATAGGCATAGGCCATGTTATAGCTGTCGTTTTCTGCAGAAGCTATCGCCAATCCTTCATCTAAAAGTCGGAGAGCTTTCTGGAAATCTCCACGGTTTGAAGATATCCTAGATAAGGCTGTCAATAAAGTCACTTGATAATTTTTATTGTCCAGTTTTTTATACAATTCAAACGACTCGTTGTACAACCGCTCTGCTTTTTCATAATCTCTTTGACGAGTGGCCGTACCTCCTAGCTGGAATTTGTTAAAGGCAATGATATTTTCATCTCCCAGTATTTCCGCCTTACTTAAGGCTATTGCATATGTGCTGTCAGATTTGACATATTCATCTTTAATCCCGAAGATCAAACCAATGTTAGAAAGGCAGTAGATTTCCTGAGTTGGATAATCTGTATTAGCTGCATCTCGCATACTCTCCTCATAAAACTGCCTGGCAAGGTCATATTTGTTGTCTGCTAAATGTACCAATGCTATGTCATATAAGGCATCTGATGACTGGACAAAATCGAAATTTTCTCTAGCCATCGCCACGCTGCGCCTGTAATAGCTGATAGCCTTAATGTGATCTTTTGCTTTCTGATATACGTCCCCGATTTCATTGAGCGTGACTGCCAATAGCGGATCTTCCAGCTCTGTATATAATTCAACTACCCGATCATATATTTCAAGACTTTTCTTGGGGTTTCCATTTTCACTATACAAATCCGCTAATTTATCCCATGAATCAGCAATTCTATCCTTTTCTCCAAATGCTTCAGCAAGTGCAATGGTTGCTTCATGATTTACTATTGATTTATCTAATTCCTTCAATGACCAATACGATTGTGCAACATTCGAAATGGATAGAGTAGCCATAGTTGTATCTCCAAGTGCCATGTGCAAACGATACGATTCATTATAAAATGGAATGGCTTTGATGTAATCATCCCCGTATCCGTTATATGTATAGGCTATATCAAATGTTGCATCAGCGACTTGGTCTTCATCGTTTGTTTTTTTAGCCAACTTGATTCGCTTTTCATGAATTGAAACAGCCCGCTCCAAATCACCCTGAGCAGCATAAATATTTGCCTCATATTCCATCATTGCTATTTCCTCATTTCTATTGCCGGTTGTTTTGTAATTTTCCGAAGCTAGATCGAACATGATCGTTGCGGACTCGTAGCTTCCATTTTTCAGATATGCACTTCCTAGATTTTTCTCACCTAAAGCTAAGTCTTCAAGGTTTTCATTTGTCGCATTTTCGAGGTAAATCCGAGTTTTGACTTCCACTGCTTCCTCATAATAGGTAATAGCATTGGGCCATTGCTCCAAAGATTCATAGGCGCTTCCAAGATTGTTTATGGTATAGGCCAGTCCATAATCGTAAGAAATACTTTTGAACTGTCTTCGAGACTCCAAATAAGCTGTTGTCGCTTCTGTGTATTTATTATAGTCAGCGAATATTCTTGCTCGAAAAAAATATGCCCATCCCGTTTTTTTTGCATCTCCTGATAATTCAGATGTTGCAATCAACTTGTCCATCCTGGCCATGCCTTCTGAATAATCGGTTAAGGCAAATTCTAGAATCTCAATCCCAAGATCCAGAGCCATATCACCGTCAAGCAATTTTCCATAGCGATTATTGAATGTTTCGTAATCTTCCTCAGTTATCAAACCATACAATACTTCGGCAATATCATAATTCTCTACAGAGGTTTCATTCACAACCCAAGACGAAAAAGTTTCTACCACTTTTAAAGCTTTACCCATGAAAGTAGCAGGGTACCTTATCACATATCTCAAATAACTCTTAACTTCTCTGGGAGTAGCCTTACTCATCGCGCCAAGCATGGTTTCTCCATCATAAATTCCACCCACCACATCCTGATCATCCATGTCTCCCATTAATGAAATACCAAGATTGCGGACTTCCTCAGCCATTTTATTCAGGATTTCGTATTCCAATTCAGGGTTGTCCGAAGACCAAATATTGGAATGGTAATAAAACGGGTCATCTGCTTGATCATGGAAGTAGATACTGTGTCTAATGAGATCCGTGAAAATACCCTGATAGCCATCTTTTCCAGATAGCTTTAACCTGAGCATATCCCCTTTGAAAACATTTTGGTCCCATGAAGTATCATACTTCTGCAAAAGAGCAGTTGTCGTCGAATTAGTCACATTAATAACTTTACCAACTGCAAGAAAATCGCTATTATGAGCGGGAGTACTTGAATAATGCTTTCCCCACACATGGCAATCCATTCCTACAGCAATATCTTCATGATAACCCCACTTGATAGTGGTCTGGACTTCACTCGCATTTAGAGAATCAACTTCTGAAATGATGAAATAGAAATCTCGTGTTTCGTTCTCTTGAGCTAGAGAATCCCATCCAAGAGCAGTTATATAAAATATTAAAACTAACTTTTTCATAACTGGAAAATTAAATCCACACTAAGAAACGGATAATGACGAAAAAAGCCTATACCGCAAACTACTGATTTTTAGTAAGAATTTTGATGCAACCGAATGGAATAACTAACGATATTATAAGTAGTTATGAGAGTTGTTTGCCGTCCAAAGAAATCGAAACATGTCGGAATAATATTTAGATATGAGTGACATCATAGGACGAAACCTTCTTCTTCCCTATTTTTTGATTCAACCAAAAAATAGTCATCATGAAAAAAGGTTTACTAGTACTCACCTGTTTTGTTTTTATCGTAGGTGCACATGCCCAGAATGAAAATCTTATTGGCAAATGGAACGTTTTTGAACTGACTGCCGATGGACAGACCATGTCAAAAGAGCAGTTGAAACAATATGGAATGGATACTAATTTCATAGAGATTTTATCAACTGGCGATCTTAAAATGGGTGACAAAGGCACGGTTCTCAGTGGAAGTTGAGAGTATTTAGAGACACTCTACAATGAATTCACTAAGAAGAATATGGAGAACGTTCTGAAAGTAACAATTATTCCTTCTGAAGAAGCCAGAGGGGAAGGAAAACCAACTATGAATTACATCGTGGATTCAGTGGATGGAGAATCTCTAACGTTATCAATGGGAACCTTCATGATAACTAAATACAAAAAATCTACTAAATAGGCTTTGATCCAAGAGCTTTAACTTAGCAAAGTTCTTGGATTTATTTATCTACTACAGCCTTCATCCAATCATCAACATTCTCGTTCCAGTAAATGCGTATTCCCAATTCTTGAGCAGCCTCGATGTTGTCTTTCCTGTCATCGATGAATAGCACCTCATAAGGAGACAAATTCTGATCATCCAATACATGTGCGTAAATATTATTATTTGGCTTACGCATGCCTATCTCATGCGAGTAATAGGCCTGATGAACGAGCTCATGAACACCCATAAATCCATGACCCTCAAATAATGTTTTATCAAAGCTTCTTAGATGGATGGCATTCGTGTTGCTGAGTACTAATGTTTTGAAATTCTCCTTCAATTCAAGCATTTTCTTTACTCTTGGTTCAGATATTACTCCGAGCAGCGAATTCCAAATCCTATCAAATTCATCATTCTGCAATTGGATATCCACCAGTTCACATACCTTTTGTCGAAACTCATTTTCAGATATCTCACCTACCTCAAAGGTTTTCAGTATGTCCGACGATACTAGCAATTGATTCAGTTCACCTGTCTCAAGTCCGGAAAGATTCGCCAATTGATTTGCCGCCCTATCATAATCAAGATCAATCACCACACCACCTAAATCAAAGATGATTGCATTTATGCCTGTTAATTGGTCTCCCATAAATTTCGTGTTCATTTCTTCTGCAAATTATGTGTAGATAGAGGAATAAAACCTAAGCCGTCCTAAATAATAGGGACGAATTTTTTATTTTGCGGTGAAAACCGCTCAATGAGAATTCTAAAAATTACAGGTCTGGTATTGCTTGCGTTGCTCTTCTTAGCAGTGGGGTATTTTTTTTACGTAAAATCCTCACTTACACCTACTTATGAAGGAGACCTTACATTAAAAGGATTGAACAAAAATGTTGAGGTGTACTTTACCGAATATGGTATTCCACACATTTATGCGGAGACAGACGAAGACGCCTATTATGCCTTTGGTTATGTGCATGCGCAAGATCGCCTCTGGCAAATGGATTTGCTTCGACATGTGGGAACTGGCCGGTT
>JAAEPI010000680.1 GCA_024232835.1 Cytophagales bacterium | reverse complement strand
TGGGCCCCGGAGTACTAGCTCAGCGTTATGAAATATGAAGAGTACTGGTATTGCGGGAGTTGTACACTGGATTGCAATGACTCTTCGGCTCCCTTACTCTATCAGGACTTTATCACTTTGAAAGGAGGCACACAGTGCCAAAAATTGCGATGACCAGTTATGCTATGGACGAATCTCCATGTGTTGAAGCGCTCAAGGTTGCTGCAGAAAATGGCTTTGACGCTTTTGAAATTAATATCTGTTTCCCAACTGTCGACCTGGATAATTGGAACTGGAATGAGATTGAAGCTTTAAAAGAGATATCACAAGATGCAGGAATTAAAATCTGTGTTCACGCGGCCTCTTATGAACTCAATATGGCCGCATTCTTAAAAGGTATAAGAGAAGAATCGGTCCGTTATATCAAAAAGTCCATTGATTTTTGCCATGAACTTGACGGTCAGGTGATCAATGTGCATCCCGGTAAGTTTACATATGGTGTGCCGCCTGGCGCCTCAATAGATACTGACCCGTTAATGAAAATACAATGGGATCATAATATTGAATCTCTGAAAAGGATTAATGCCTATGCTGAATCAAAGGGTATTACCCTTTGTCTTGAAAATATGGGTTGGAGTACAGTCGCTCAGTCCTTTGAAGATATGTTAAAGATTCGGAATAAAGTCGGTGATTCCCTTCAGTTCACCCTGGATATTGGCCATGCACGGTTATATTCGGAAGGTGGAGTTGAAGAAGGCTTTCGGGTGCTTGGAGACAACATTCATCATATTCATTTCACAGATAACTATGGCAAAGAAGATGATCACCTGCCCATTGGGGACGGGAACACCGATTATTTGAGTTTTTACCATTTAATAAAGAATTTTCCTCACATCGTTACCCTTGAAGTTGATGCACCTGGCCCGGATCCAGGCCCAATTTTGAAAAGCCTTGAATATTTCAGAAAGATTGAAAAAACAATGGGCTCAAGTCACCTTCACTTATCTTAAAGAAAACTTTGGTGTAAAGAGAATAGAAACAACAGATGATTTAGAAAGAAATTTGTTATTTTTCTCTATGAAATTAGAAATCTTAAACAGAGTAATGCTAGAGCTACCTGACACAGCGTGCCAGGCCGGAGGTCTCAGCTACGATCTCAAGCCGTTCAGCGGCCTGGGTATCGCTATTTTCAACACAAAATTTGGTAGAATAGGGGAATTGGAAGTTTATACTTCCTACATACTAGAGAGGAATATCTATGAGTTCTCGCAAACCCAATATCCTGCTAATCTTCGTCGACAACCAGCCGGCCAACATGCTGGGCTGCTATGGAAACGATGAGATCTTCTCACCCCATCTCGAC
>JAAEPI010000679.1 GCA_024232835.1 Cytophagales bacterium | reverse complement strand
TTAGAAGTAATAAATATAATAGGAATACAATTGAAAAGAATATTTATACTATGATTGACAAGAACCAATTTCCAAAAGGTGGGCTATTAAGTATGTATTATTCAGAATGAATTGTTCTATTTTTATTACTCATAACGAACAGCTTGTGGGCCAGGAGCATTAGATGTTGATCATTTAGATTCAGTTGGTGTGCTTAGGTCAACTCCACTAGAATGATATCCTGTAGGCACCTTGAGTATTATGAGATGTTTGATGTAGGCATCTTGAGTATTATCATCACCATTGTCAGTTTCAGAGGTATGGTACTCGGCCAGGTCCAGTCCTTCATTGGCCAGGTGTGGAACATGGACGTCTACATATCGCTTAAAGTAATTTTTGTGTACAGCCTTTGGTCCTATTTGGGGTTTGCTGACAGGTACATACAATGGCATGTCAACCTCTGTTGTCCCATGCAGGAACCCATGCATTTGCTGCTGATCTTAGTCTTTCCAGGTGGAGCATATGGTGCAGAATGCCAGATTCTCAGTCCTCCATTGTATTCAGTTTGCTTCACAGTTTGATTGACATCTTGCTGCAGCCAGGGCTGTGCCTTTAGTATATGGTGTTTCAACATCCTGCTTGCAAATAAGCATGTGAATGTTTGTATCTCATGGTAGAAAATCTTACACTGATGTGGGCTTGATTCATACTTAGCCAAGTTCTTTTTGTACATTTCCAATGTCTCAATGAATAATTGGGCTGAGAAGGATCTTTTGGCTACATGGCATTTAGGTAATTTTTGCAATCTCCACTGGGTTCCAGCCTTTGAAATCTGGCGCAACATAGGTTGGGATGCTGAGCTTGACAATGTACCACTAGCAGCATTGTGGAATAGGCTGCATGTAAGCAAGAGTAGCATTGTGGAATACAGAGATTGGAAGGAGCATGATTTCCATTTTCTTGTCATATTGGCTCTCATGGGGGGAGAAATTGGGAAGACCAAATCAGGCAAAGATCCCCAACCAACTAAATATTCACTTGAATATGCCGAGCTGGTGGACACTGATTCCTCTTTGGCTTCAATGATGTTGTCAGAAGGAAGGACTTCTTCAACTTTTAACTGTGAAGTAATATCCTGATGATTCTCTTGGCTAGAAGTTCCTCTTTTATGCATAAATGAATTACAATCATCCCAATAGATTCCATACTGGGGGGATTGACTCCAAATTTGATGCTGCTGATAGGGAGAGGGTTCTAATAGAAAGCTCTCAACTGAAGGATAATTGCCATGATCATGGAGGAGATGTTGATACCTCATTTCCCAAGTTTCTGATTCAATAGGCAGTAACTGAAATCTCAAATTTGCTTCTTTGTTTTCTTCAATTTTGCAAGTTGCTGTACTTTTCACATTATTTGAAGGGCCAGTTCCAGTATCTGACTGGCACATTTGCAATTTCATAGGTTTCTCCCTATTGTGGTGGGTGGTGTCTTCAAGTTTCTGGATATCCTGACTCAAACCTGCTAAAGATGATGTATATGCAATCATGCTGCAGCTCTTGGCTCTCTTCCTATGGCTAGCGCCTCTGAATTTCTGCTGAAAGCCAGTAGAACAGTTGGCTGTCTCACAGTCATTTCCTCTGTCAGTTTCTTCTGTTTGCCTTTGTTGCATGGTCACATCTCCCTGAGGAGTGTGTGTCATTGTAGCTGAGCTTTGGCATTGGGTTGTACTAGTTTCACCCTGCACAATTTTCTTCATTTCATGCTCGTCTAAGTCGTTCTGCTCTTCAGCAGTCTTCACTTCCATGAGGACATTGATTTGGTTATCAGAATCAATTTTTAATCTGACACAATCTTGCTGCCTTTGAATTCGCAGGGGCTGTTTTATTGTGGAGATTGGGTATGGCAAGTATTGGTACACCACTGGAGTTTGAATCCCATTAATAGCACCATCTACAGGAACTGGTCTTGTTTCACTATGTGGATTGAAATTTTGTGCAAATGATGTTTCATTTTGGGGTCTGTGAAATGGCTGTGGGGCTCCAAAGTTTCTTCCTTGATTTTGGTGGCATATGGCTGATGTGTGGTCATAACCTCCACACTTATAGCAGATCAGTCTTTCTGAAGGAGATCCTTGATATCGTATAGGTGCTCCATAGGCCCTGCCTTGTTCCCAATAATTTTGCCTAGGTCTGTTCCATGGCACTCTTGGACCTTGCTGGGGATTTTGTGGGTACCACCTTCCATTGCATTGAGGGAGTTTATGATTAGAATAATTTGGCCTATACCTGGAATTGCTAGAGATTGATGAGGGGTGCTGGTTTTGATCATTTCTGTTTCTGATTTCATTTAATATTTCTGCAAGCATACTCTTCAATTCATCTGGTTCCTCTTGTGCAACAAATATGTGCTGCTTCTTTTCATTTCTCTTTCCTTCATGTGCAACTTCATCCACATCATTTTCCAATTCCATGTTATGAGATTCAATTTGAATGGCTTTACGCTTTGCTGTCTGATAGTCCTTTGGGTCCATCAACAGTAAGAAACGTTTGATTTTTGGCCTTATTCTCTCAATGAAATGATTCAACATCAAAGTGTCTTGTGCTTCTGCTGGTAGCTTTCTATAAGCAGACTTCACCAATCTCTGAATTGATGAAGCAAAGTCAACCACTGACTCAAAAGGCTGCATTCGACGTTTGATTAGCTTACTTTGCGTAATTCTGGCCATTTCCTCTGGCTCTAATGCTGCTCTCATGTTTGTTATTAACTCTCCTATGGTTGTTTTCTGATTATCAGTTAATTCATTGTACAAATCTGCAGCATTACCTCTCAAGTATGCAGGAAGTATTTTTAGTGCTCTGGCATCACTCCAATTATAAGCTTCCTTCACTCTATTGAAAAGAGATAGCCAGTCATCAAAGTCTGTGTCTCCATCATAGGTTGTTAATGAGTCTGTGCTTCTTCCTCCAGTTAGGTTCAACATTTGTGGTGCTTCTACCTGATGTAATCTATCCTCCAATGTTCTAAAATTCTGATTGATTTCAGTGCGTTGGGCATTTATTGATGTAGTTAGACCAGCCAATTCAGTAGTCAATGTGGTGACATTGTTTCTTAGATTCCTCTGATCTCTTTCATTGGCCGTTGTATCATTATCAACAGGCATGTTGTTTTCTTAGTACCTCTATTATAATCAGCTAGATGGCCACAAAAATATCCTGATCTTCACTTATAAATGATAGTTATGAAATATTACTGCCACTTACAGTATTGGAATGAGTAGGAGAAAGAGAACAGCAATTACCTTTGATATTACTGGAGCCAAATCTCAGTGAAGTAAAACACTTCTTAATTAAAATAGTGCAAACAATGAATGATAGAGTGATGGCAGTACCAAAGCCAAAGATAATAATCATATAATGAACCAAAACTTTGTTACATAACAACCAGGGTAGCTCACACAAAACCACCTAAGGGGCTACCAAATATATGTGACGACTTAGAGTTGGGTTATTTGTGACAAATGTTACTGATTTTGCGGTAAAGCGGAAGCTAAGAGTTATTGGTAGTTAAGCAAAGAGATAAGACACGGGCTGGGCCCAAAATCCGTAT
>JAAEPI010000678.1 GCA_024232835.1 Cytophagales bacterium | reverse complement strand
TAACAATAGCTGTATGAATATAACTATGAAGAGCAATGTATTTATAGAAACTTGTTCGGCCATAATAGTCATAAATGCATCCCACCACAGTGCGTCACACATATCACTATCGCTGTGTGCCGCTGTCTCTATCCTTTGTTGTTTCGCTGTTATTGTGGGGATGAAAAAGGGTGGTACGTCGTATACAAAATTGTTAAACGGAAAGGTGAGGGAAAATTCTTTTGTTGGCACATTGGCGGTGAAATTTGCATGAAAATGAATGCCCGAGGTTACGATTTCAAAGAAAATTCGGCGTTTTCAATTGTAACTGCTGACACTACTTTCGCATAAAACCATTCAGCCTATTTGAAATATCCACGATTTGTCCTTCATAAAGCAAAGTTTGATTTCCTTTCTGCTAGCAGGATGATTGAAGGCAACGGTTATTTCGCCGTGAATATTCCTCCTCCTCATAATTTCGAAGGTAATACCAACCAAGATTCCTTTGCCGGTCCTCCTACTTTTTGTCAAAATGCTCCACCGAATCCAAACTTTTGTTCTCCAACTTTGCCTCCTGTTCATCATACTATTCATCCTGCCATCGGACCGACACCCATGGAGATTCATCCTGCTCCCTTTGTAGACGCCAACATCAACACTACTACTGCTGTTCCTTCAGTTGTGGGGCACTTACCTTCAAATGTCAGCTACATTCTGGAAGCGCATGTTTTGCCGGGCAGTTTGGCACCACTTATTCAACACCAAATGGGTGTTAATCACAGTGGAGGCAATCATCTTTTGTGGGCAGATGAGCGTGGGAGCAATCGGTATTTGGAAGGCTACAATTGGGTTCCACAACATCCGGCCCTGTTGCAGGGCTCCTATGGTTTCGCTCCAGTATTTCATGCATACGGACAACGTCAAGCATCACCATATTTGCCACATCATCATACCCCGTGGTTGCCTGTGAGCTATTTGTCACCAATGGGGTTCCCGGCGGTATC
>JAAEPI010000677.1 GCA_024232835.1 Cytophagales bacterium | reverse complement strand
CATGGAAACGGCATTGATAAGTAAAAGTGAAATTCGAGAGTATTTGGTAAATGAGCTTCCTGACATTATTGAAAAAGAACCGAAAGTTATTAAATCTATTTATCACATTCACCGAAATAATTTTTCGGACAAGGCCCAAACTGACGACCGGTTTGACCGGATGTTTGCAGAATTGGATAAAAACCGGGAAGAAAATAATAGACAATGGCAAGAAACCAATAAACGTCTGGATGAAACCATTCGACGGTCTGATGAACTATGGAAAGAGACGAATAAACGTCTGGATGAAACCAGTCGACGGTCTGATGAACAATGGAAAGAGACGAATAAGCGTCTGGATGAATCAATGCGACAGTCCGATGAACGCTTTCAGGCAATGCTTCAGGAAATCAAAGATATTCGCAGTAGACAAGAAAGTTCAATCGGAGCCCTGGGGGCACGTTGGGGAATCGCAGCGGAATCATCATTCCGCAATGGTCTGAAAGCGATTATGGAAGACCGTTTTGATGTTAAAGTGTTGAATGTCACAGAATATGATTATGAAGGTTTCGTATTCCGACAGCCTGATCAAGTGGAATTGGATGTCATCATCCGAAATGGAGAGATCATCATCATTGAAATCAAATCGTCTGTTAGCCGCTCTCAAATGTACACGTTTCATCGGAAAGTTCAGTTTTATGAAAAACAGCACAACTGCAAAGCAACTGCCATGATTGTCATTTCTCCCATGGTTGACAAATATGCTCAGAAAGTTGCCGATAAAATTGGAATCGAAGTTTATTCTTATTCCGAAGATGTGAGATTGTAATTATGGAAATGAGGACGAAAATTGGAAATAGCAAAAATCTAATCACAAATTTCAAATAAATCACAATGATCGAACTACAAAATTTCTGACAAGCTGTTTTTACCATACATTTCAATCGGAAACAGTTT
>JAAEPI010000676.1 GCA_024232835.1 Cytophagales bacterium | reverse complement strand
TTGATGATGTGGAAGCTGCCTTCAAAATGATTGTAGATGGTGGGTACACGACCACATTGTTTGATAGTTTGACCAAAAATTTGGAGAACAATCGGGAATTGTATGATTTTGTGTCAGATATTGTGATTAATGGAAAACGCACCCCGTTTATCATCACTAACCAGTTGATTAACCTCTCAAATTTATATGGCATTTTAACAAATGTCAATGGCTTTTGTCGCGTTCATAATCGGATATATGAGCAGAGGATTTATGCCCATTTAGTATCAAATTTACTTGTTGCCAACCGCACAAATCTAGCCCCATTGCCGGACTATTTCACGGTAGAAGGTTTGAATGTTAAGCTGATATTACAGCGATTTCAAGCCTTTATGCAGGAAAACTATTCTCAGCAGGATATGAAATTTTTGGAACGGGAAGGGCGGTTATTGTTTTTAGCCTTTCTCAAACCCATCCTGAACGGCAGAGGATTTGAGTTCAAAGAACCAACCGTAGCAGATGAACGACGCATGGACATCGTGATAACTTATCAAGA
>JAAEPI010000675.1 GCA_024232835.1 Cytophagales bacterium | reverse complement strand
GCATGACTCGGTCATCAAGCTTATGGAAGGTAAGCTGGCGGGTTTCTAATTTCATTGTTTTATTGGCGATTGCGATAGTAAGAACTAATAAGGACACCCCATAATAATGATGATTTCTACATGCTATAGAATTATAAATCATTCATGAAAGGATTCTGATTTTCGAACTATTCGAAAATCAGAAAAATTCGCCGCCATCTTTTATTTCACTATCAGTGCTAAGTTATCACCTTATTTCTCAGCTGTAATAACGAACTTCATATCAAAAAGCACACTGCACATACAATACATAATGGACCATATACTGAGCAAGTTTAGGCTCTCAACTCACAGCAGTAGCAGTGCTATATCTGTCTGAAAGTGTGAGTCGATCGCGAATCCACGGTAAGATTTTTGAATGCACCGAAAATCCATGTCGGATAATTGTATCATTCGAAAAGCCGAAAACGGATTTTTGTATAATTTCGGTCTGACATTTAGACCACGAGCAGTAGGATTCTATGACAGAAGTTGTACTGGTGTTTGATGATCTGGACGGTGTTTGATGATTTGTGATGGTGTATTTGTTAGGTGACCATCCTGTTTGCAGACCTGCATGCGTACCTGG
>JAAEPI010000674.1 GCA_024232835.1 Cytophagales bacterium | reverse complement strand
CTTCCCAATAAAATTGACCTGACCAACAGCAATCAAGATAATCTATTTTTTGAAGCAGCCACTGACTTATTGGACAAATACCCAGATACTTTTGCTCTTCAAAACCTTGATAGATGGATAACTTCCAATCCAGAGAAGTATAAAAATGCAATGCTTCTGGTTTCAAAGCAGGCTCTTTCCAAAATGTATGTGAAGCAAATAGATTATCCTCTCCATGTATCATTGGTACTCGCCATGTATAATGAGCACAATCGGATTCGTCCAAAAAGCAATGATAACCCCAATGGTGAAGATTTTGTTCGACGTAAGATGAAACAAATGGAGTGGCTATTGAAAGATTCGCCTCTTAATTTCAACATGATTCTTGTTGATGACGGCTGTCCCAAACAGAGTGGGAAAAAAGCACAGGTAATTATTGAGGCAGAAGGGTACAAAAATGCAAAAGTGCTTTATCTTGAAGTTGGCATCAGAAAGCAGTCAGCGGTTATCAAAGGATTAAAATCCACAAGCGACAGCCGAAAAGGGGGATCCATTCAGTATGGTATGTGGCAAGCTTTGGAAGATTATTCCGAAGGTGACAAGCCGCATGTAGTTGTTTTCACAGATGCTGATATGGCAGCACCTGTTGGTGAAATCGGGCTTTTATTGGAAAAACAGGATGATAAGACTATGGTTACTATAGCGTCACGCTATGATGCCGGGGGGATT
>JAAEPI010000673.1 GCA_024232835.1 Cytophagales bacterium | reverse complement strand
TTTCGAACACACCATCCAGTGGTTTCCAATCTGGAAACTCTTCATTTATTATTTTGGCAATGTCCTCATCTTGAGCCACTTCCTCTATCCAATCAAATGACGGAAATCCACAAAGCGGACACGTAGTTCCGGGAACAGGGCCAAGGGCCTTTGAATCTTCTACCAGTTCTTCAGCAGTACGGCTCCCTGCAGCTAATGCAAGAATCTTGTTTGTGTCCTTAGACAACTCAACCAACCTGGCATGCGTAATAGTTTCAGCCGCATTCCACATTTTATTAAATATCAGTTCCCTTGTCTCTTCAGGGATTTTACTGAAGAAGGAATCAAATTCTTTTTTTCTTTCTTCTTTGGACGCTGTCGTCTCCAACCCTTTGTTAGTTAAACGTCCATCAATAGAGATATCCCAGAAAAGCCTATATCTGTCTGTGATTATTCGTTCTTCCATTGGAGAGGTCGCAAACTCCTCATGTACATTATATTCGAACGCACTATTGATCATGTCAGAAACGTGCATAAGTTCATGTCTGATAACTCTGCTTATTTCTTCACTACCCTCAACAAAAAGCTCGGGATATAGCCTGATGATGACCTTAGTACCCTCATCTACAAGATTAGACCCCTCGTTCTTCCGTGTCGTAGCCCTCCTGACATGCACCTCCTTTATCTCTGCCTCTATGTCAGGATACTCATCGAAAGCATCTCTCAGGAAGGCACCATAACCCAGCCGATTAAAAAACTCCTCATCCAGTTCCCTGAACCTCCTTGGCCTT
>JAAEPI010000672.1 GCA_024232835.1 Cytophagales bacterium | reverse complement strand
TTCATTTTAATCACCCCTTCAGACTATTCAATTTCTTTAGTTTCAGGTGCATTAATGGTGGAAGGGCCTGCACTTTGTTCACTCACATTTTGACCAGAGGGGTCTGGTGGTTTTGGCAGAATTGCCAACTCAGATTTTTGTTTATTTTTTGACCTGGAATGGGTCATAATTTCATCAATACACCAATTTGCATAACGCAAGTGAAACAAGCCCCGGAATGGGTATGACAAACCACAGCATCACATTCAATAAGCCTGGATTGGGCATTCTCACTTTCTTCAGCACTAGCATATCTACGGGATAATGTATCAGCTACTGCATTCATGGAACCTTTCCTATACACCCAATTTATTCAATATTGGTCTAGCATCAATATCAACCTTTGTAACCTCGGAATCGGCTGTTTTTGATGCATCAGAAATGTTAAGGAATTATGATCAGTCAGGAGCATGACTTCGCAACCAAAAATATACATATGAAAATAGTGCACAGCATACATG
>JAAEPI010000671.1 GCA_024232835.1 Cytophagales bacterium | reverse complement strand
GGTTGATCGTAAGGGTATTCGTTGAAAATACCAATTGACCATCTGGCAAGGTTATCGTTCGCGTGTCCGTTCCATTGGTAACATCCACCAACGTGACGTCTCCGTCTCCTGTACCAGCCTGAACATTCTCTGAAAAAGTCAACACAACATCTGTATTTATAGCTACATCGGCCGTACCATCCAATGGCGTAGAAGATGCCGCTAGCAATACTGGATTCGCTGCGTCTACAGCCGAAATCGCACCATTGGAAAGGGTAAGGACACCATTTGTAAGGCTACCTTGAGTGTAAGCCACTGTTGTAGTCGCTGTTCCAGTAATATTCGTGGCATTCACAGAAAAAGTGAAAACAGCATCATTCGAACCATCTGGATCCAAGCTATTCACACTACTCCCCCCAGTTAATATCCCAGTTGGTGCTGCTCCGCCAATATCAAAATCACCCAAAACAATTGATGGGTCAGTAATAGCTCCAGACATAGTAACCACAACTTCATCCACATTACCATCTCCATCTGTATCGAAAAAGGTAGCATTTGTGAAAGTTGCTTGAGCGTAGGAAGCACTGCCAATAAGCGTAAAAAATAGAACTAAAGAGGAGGTAAGTAAGCGAGTGGTAAACGTTTTCATATCGTTCAGGGTGTAGATGTTTCTAATGGTCGTGTTAAGACAAGTATCCTCTTGCCGAACCAAGTCTTGTTCTTTTTGTCCCATACCATGTTAAAAAATATACGTGTAGCTATGGCTATGCTCATATTTTCTGCCTTGTCTGAAACAACAATTACTGCGACTTATCCAACAAAGAACACTTTACTTAACACAAGTAAATATATTATTCTTTTGGGCTATCTGCTAGGATAGACCAAGTCTAAATCAAATGTGAAGTTGAATAAATAGAATCACAAATCCAAAATATATGTGATTTTTTTGTGATTTTTTTTCACTATGTGGGGATAGTGATGCTAATGCGTACCATGAAAAAGGTAAAAACAATCCCCTGATAAAGCTCCGGAATATTATAGGAGCTTGATATTATCCAATCTGAAAAAAATTATTGTTTAAGCTCTCCGTTTACGTTCATCTTGAGTAGAGCAAATCTGGATTCTCCACCTCCGAAATCATACGTACCGCCTACTAAAATACTGCCATCTACAGTAGTGAAAGCACGTATAGCCACATCATCTCCATTTTCTACGCCAAAATTTTTCACTAAACCAATTTGTTCACCTCCCTGATTGGTTCGCATGACCATTAGTTCGTTATTACGATCCTTTTCATTCTTATCTCCACGATTTGCGGTATAGTCTATCAACTCACCAACTATAATAAAGTCATTGGAAAGTGTTTGAGTAATGCTGAATCCTCTTCCTTCCAGATTGGCATTATCAAAATCTGTATCGTACAGTATTTCGTTAGGAGCCGCTCCAATAAGGTCAACATTCATAAGAAAGGGTTTGTGGTCGCCACTACCCAAATCCGAATATCCGATTATAGCAAAACCCCCTGGTTTCTCAATTACGTCAAACGGATAATCATCAATGTCCCTATCGCCAGAAGCACTAGTGAGTCCATAGATAAGTGAGTTTCCAATAATTCCCTCCTGACTAATTATAGTACTTTCTACATTTACTCCTCCTTCTCCATCTCTGCTAAATGCTTCAGTTCGACCAAAGATGGCAAATTCTCCCGATGACGTGGGTAAGGCTCTGATGAGCTGGTCGTTTGAGTTTGGTCGCTCTTGTACCCTTGTCCATTCGGTATTAGTTCCGCCAATCTTAGCATAGTAAAAATCATTGGTACCAAGTTCATCTGTATATCCAGCAACAAGAACTCCTCCATCTAAAGTTTCAGCAATATCTATTCCTACGTAATTATTCACCGAATCTCCCAGAGTATTTATGCCTCCCACCAAACTCAGCGTGTTATCCAACTGAGCATAAATGATTAGATTTACAGTTACCTCTTCCAGTTCTGTATTTAATATTGGATACTCAGAAGTTCCTACCACTAAATACCCGCCATCTATTGCTGTTATTCTTGAGATATTCTCTACTTGATATTTAGGAGTAAATGAACCGTCCTCCTCCAGAAAATCATCCGATTGGTGAACAATCTCATACTCAATTTCATTTAAGTTATCACCCTCCTGATTTATCAGAAAAATGTAAGGGTTCGTGTCATCTCCACCAGCATCATCGGAATGAACTGTCCTATTCCCTACCATGGCAAAGCCTGATCCATCAAAACTCTCTACTATATCTGTTAGTTCATAGGTACCATTGAAACCGTAGAATTTTATGTAAGTATCTTGAGGCAGTACATCTCCGCCACCATTGCATGAAACAAATATAGAGAAAAGAAGGAGTTGACAATATTTCTTCATCTTTTTGCTACTTAAAAAGTTTTGTAGGTTTAAACACAGAGTATATAAATCCGAAGTTTATACTAGTGAAATTTAAGAAGAGGTCGTCTTCCACATATTGAAGATCACTGTAAATGATTTCATTCGAATATCTCTCTTCGGGAATATTGTACAAATTCAATGACCGGTCATGTCGAATTTCAACAAAGCCGAAATTGCCCTTATTCATTGGAATCTTTGCTCCAATGCTTGCAAAAGCTGACCAGTTCGTCTTATTAACCTGATTTGCTTTTAGCAAATTTGCATCTCTTCCTTTGTCTATGGTAAAAGATGTGCCTCCATTTCTTGAAGCATTTGAATAGTTTGCTTTAAATAAATAATCAAAACTTCCCCCTAATAAAACGTATGGGAGCAGACGCTTCTTCTTAGCATCATAATTCAGGTTATACCTGACAAACAATGGAAACCTGAACATGGTCTGGCTATTCTCAATATTTGTAGTAAAAAGCTCCTCTGAATGATTGGTGGGTCGGGACAAAACTGTGTATTTCGATGATCTAAACTGAACCCCTGCACCGCCTTCTACACCTTTTTTCCAATGTCGCGTAATATTAGCTTCTAGTTGCCAGCCCAACCCAATTGTATTATCATAATCTTTATGACCTTCATCAGAGCTAAATGCAAAAAATTCTTGTTCTATACTCGTATTGGCCATATTTATACCAAATTTTCCTTCGAGCCTGTATATGGGCCAAGTACGAAATTTTGCCATCAGCACCCTTAATTCACTAGGATCTTCTCGTTGCAATTCGTGAACAGGATCTACCGTGAGTAATTCTACCAACTGCGTTTCAGCGGCTGCTTCATTGTCCGTGAATATATAAACTTTAGTGAGCAACTTACGAGCTCGAATCTTTTCAGCTTCTGTAAAATTTATTTCTTCCTCCAAACAGCCCGCAATCAAGCCGGGTATTTCAAGCAAACGGCCGTCATTATATAAATCCTCTGCTCTGTTCAAAAGTTGACTGCAACTCTGCTGAGCGTAGGCAGTACACACCAGTAGAAAAATTAAAACAAAATAAAGTCCTCTTGTCATTTAAAGTAGTGTTCTAGAGATTATTCGTCCAGTCGTCTTGGTTCTCCTTTAATAGTTTCTTCGTAAGGAATCACAGTTTCAAGTGCCACATACTGCTTCCATTCTGTTTCAGACAGATTCTTCCCACCATTCACAGCCTCAATGTTCTCATTAATTTTGAAGGCCATTTCACTTGATTTCAATGGGAAATTTCTGACTAACCCATCTTGGCAACCGGTCATGATCCGATCTCCATCTGGATTGAAGCTAATGCTCCACACCCACCCATTATGGTCATCCAAAACTGTTGGTAAATCATATATGTTTTCTAAATCCCAAAATCTGACTGATTTATCACGGCTAGAAGCAGCTAACAACCTTGAATCTGGGCTAAATTCAACATCGGTAATTGCTGCTACAAAACCGGTCAGTGTTGGTCCAAATTTCTTCTTATTATTCAAATCCCAAATAATGATATTTCCATTGTTTTCTCCAAAAGCAAGTTGATCGCCCGTCTGGCTAAACGCCAGTGCCTCAACAGGCTTAGCATCCTTCAACCAAATTTTGGTAGTTACATAATCGGGAGACGATAAATCAACTAAATACACTTCACCATTTGCCGCACCACAAGCCAATGTTTTCCCATCAGGAGAGACAGCTAGTGCCTTTACGGAACTATTGACTTTCAAGATTTCAACAGACGTATTGAAATTGCTTTTCAAAATTCTTCTGTCTTCTCCTGAAGAAATAAATCCCCTACCATCAGGCAAGAAAACCATATCATAAACCGTACCTCCAACATGTCCTTCAATCTTCTTTGGAAGTCCGGTGTTTGCTCTTAGGTCAAATAATAATATATGGCTGTTGTCCGTACCCATAGCGAGGTAACGTTCATCCGGACTTACATTTACCACACGCTGAATATCATCAGACTCGAACAATATTTGACTCGTTTTTCGAGCAATACTCCACTTAAGTACTTTTCCATCACTACCCGCTGAATATAAGGTTTTACCATCAACTGAATGACGTACTGATCTTACTGCATCCAGATGACCCTGGTAATGATTAAACCGAAGCAAGCTGTCACCTTCACCAATCTCAGTCAACTGTGAATAGGCTCCATACACTCCAGCGTAGATATCACCATTGTACTCTTTGCCTTCGTCTTTGAACTCTTCATAAAAGTCAAATGCCTGCCTGGCGACAAGCCCTTTCAGATTATCATCATTGTTTACATTCAGTGACTTAATGGCCATAGAAGTAGCAAGAGATTGATACTTGAGGCGATTAGCTTCAATATTTGCTGCTTCAGCTTTCTCAGTTTGCTCCTGTGCTAAGGCCTGAGCTTCCTTGGCTATCCTAGCTTGTTCTTGAGCATCAGCTTCGGCCGCCAATGCATTATTTTTTTGAATCTCTGCATCAGCTTGAGCTGCTCTGGCATTGGCCGCCTCCCTGTCAGCTCTTATGGCCGCTTCTTCAGCTGCTTCCTGAGCTAGTACAGCATCTGCTTGTGCTTTTCTTGCGTTCGTGGCTTCAACCTGAGCCCGTTCTTTCAGTTCAACTGCCTCATCAGCCAACTTCTCTGCATCAGCTCTTGCTTCATCCGCATACTTACTTTGCACATTGGCAAATACTACAAAGAAAATAGAGACCAAACTCATTGCTGCCATAACGATTACAAACAATCTCATTCGGCGCACCTGACGCTTCTGTAGGAGCTCCTTATTTCTCTGCTCAGTTAGATACGCCTTTTCAGATGTTTCCAAAAAGACCAATGTACGTTCATACGCAGGGTTGTATCTCTGACCCCATACAAGAGTAGGTCGGTTCTCTTCTCTCCAGTTCAATGCCAGCTGTAAATCAGGCATCTGCCAAAGTCCAGCCTTCCCTTCCTGATATCTTTCGGCTGCTTCGGATAATTTGAGGTACATTTCTGCAGCTTTGGATTCCTCATCCAACCAGCGCTTCAATCGAATCCAAATACGCATCAAACTTTCGTGCGATATATCTATTACTGTCTCTGAATCCAGTTTTACTCCATATGGAGGCATCAAAAGTGATCTGCCTGGCTCTCTAAATCGCTCAACGACACGTGTCAATTCATCTTCATTCACACCAGCAATGGCGGCCATTGTTGAGAGCTTTGTTGGCCGTCTTATACCCTGATTTTCATTTCCCCGCTCTGTCAATGCCTTGAACATCGTCTCGCATATTTCTTGCTCACGTTTGCTCAGCGCATCGAATGCTTCATTGGCGTGCATCGAAAGTGCTTCTCTCAATGTACCGATAGCATTATAGTGACGTAAATCCATCACTTCACCTTGTTTTCTATTGTCAGTCCAGAAAGCCCAAGTACGCATCAATGCGTGTTGAAGAATAGGTAATTGATCAGGGCTGTCTCCCACGTCATTCAAGAGCTGTTGAGTCAAACGAGGCGCGATTTGTCCGCCTCCAACAGCCACTGGTCCCTCAATCGCCACCCGCTTTTGATCCCTTGTCATTTGTGGAATCAAGTAGTGAGAATCGTTAATCATTTGTGTCAAATCAGGATATTGGGCACAATCTCCAATAAAATCCGAACGCATTGTCAAGGCCACATAGATAGGCTCATCAAACTGATGAACGGCCTCTAAAAGTAGGTTAACGAAAGCTGAAGACTCATCCAAATCTGATGTAGCCGCCTCAAGCTTTCTAAATCGGAAAAGCTCTTCAAACTGGTCAACAAGAATCAGGATATTCTGATAGTCTGCAGATTTCAATTGTCGAATGACCTCTACAAGACCCAATGAGCTACTGCGAAGTACCGTACTTATAATGGTCTTCCTTATCAGTTTATCCTCTTCTTGCAAATTGGAATATTCTTTATCCTGCAATAGGAGTGCCTCCGCGAGATTATCAATTGGCCCTCCACCTGGTCGGGTTACCACGATCTTCCAGTGAGAACCTGCATCCGTCATAAACCCCCCAAAGAGTGTTGGGATCAGTCCGCAGAACATTAGAGAGGACTTACCACTACCCGAAGATCCAAGAATGGAAATAAAGCGGTTTTCTGATAATTTAACCAGAACTTCATCACTTTGTCCTTCTCTCCCGAAGAATAAATGACTTTCCTCAATCCCAAAGGGTCTGAGGCCTGGAAACGGGTTAATTAATTCGGTGATATCCACCATCTCTTGACTACCTTGATTTTGGATGTCAATGTCTTTTTCGTCGCTCATCTTAGTCAGATAACTTTGTTAAAAAAGGTCTCAGGTGATCGGGGCTAAATGTGCCATTCTTACCTAAAATCATTGCATTATTTTTCTCAAATTGATTTATATCTACTCCCTCTTTTTCTCCTCTAACATACACCGCCTTTGCTTTAAGGGGTTTTATACGTCCAAAACCTGGTGCTTTGAGTAAATCTTGAAGTTTCGTCTTAATCCAATCTTCTGTTGAAGATCCATAAAAAATAATTGAGGCATCACATCTTCGCAAATTCTCCTGATGAATGTACCTCAAGTCGACCAAATCTCCCTCATAAGTTGGAGACACCACTTTATACCCTTGTGCTTTCAGGTATTGCTTCAATTCTTCTGTCTCAGCACCGTCTCGCTTGTCATGAATCAAATAAATTAGTTGAGCAGTATCTTCTTCTTCTTCTTCCGTATTTAATCCTTGAATATTTCCCCTCTTGCTAAATCGGCCTCCAGCAACTAACTCTTCCCTTATGATAGACTTCAGCTCTTGAAGCGTAATTTGTAAAACTTCAGCTTCTTCCAAAGATGCTGCATCACTTTTTAAGTCTTCAATAAATATTTTTTGTCTCTCAGTTACATTTTTTAAATCTGGCGAAACCCAAACCAACCGACTAAACATTTCCCTCTCTTCCTTGTCTTTGTTATACTCGACCATTTGAAATGTGTGCTCCGAAGCAATGCGGTTCTGTAAATCAACTACTGATAATTCAGATCCCTTGGGCTTATATCCATAATCCTCGCCAACCATGTGTATGGCTAATCGACATTTGTTCAAATCTTCTCTCACCATTAGGTCAAGTGACTTGACCTCTTTGGGTAAGGAATGGTCTGGCATTACTTTATATCCATGCCGCATTAGCTCCCTTTTAATGATATCCCGCTGGATGACCATATCAACCCCGGTACTTGCCAAATAGACTGTCTTTTCTCTGGGGAACTTCTCTTCGTCAACAAGACCTTTTTTATAGTTAACAAAAAGCTGATTGAGGTCATAAGCCATATCAACTAGTTTCATCCAGTAGCTCCTCTCAGCATCACTACCAAAAAATCTGGTAAACTCTTGTGGATCGCCCGTCAAAGGGTCAATTAGATAAAAATCGTAGGATATTAAATCAACGTACTCTTTAAAATACGCATCTGGGTCATAAGCACCTTTCAGTATTTTGAAAAAACTAGAAATTCCACCAAGAACCAACTGGTCATTTTGCCTTTTAGTTTTTCCATACTCATTTAATGCTTGAACAAATTCTTGATTTTTAGCAAGGTTACGGGTGGTCACTGCCAAAATAGCTCCGGATTCGGCCATATTAATAGAGGCGAAATTTGTTTCCGTTACCAACTTGACCTCAGGTACTTCCTTGCTGATCTGAGATAGTAGTGTGGTGAGGAATTTATGGAAATTACTAATCCACCCTTTCAACCCACTCTCAACAGGGATATCATCAGCTTCCGCGTAACAAAGTAGTATTTCCTTCTTAAGGTCCATGATCTATAGACAGTAATTTTTGTCAGTTCAGGTAAGGTAAAATTAAACAAATACTTCCATAGTATTTTCATCTTCAATGGATTCTGTTCCTCCTTTCAGCACCTCCAGCATAGCCTCCACAATATCCAAATGCAGCGACATTAAATCAAGCAGCTCTTCTTTCCTCAATACCAATAGTTTACAGCTCTCGGTTGAAACAACAGAAAAATCAAACATATCCGTTTCGAGCAATAACTTCTCACCAACAATTTCCAGCAATCCAACTTCTCTCACCTTCTCACCCCCTTGCCTTACCTCCAACTTGCCCTCTAGCAATATATAAATTGGCGCATTTCCTCCCTCACCCTCTTCTATAAGTTGTGTGCCAGAGCTAACGAGTATTTCTTCCATACTTTCTGCCAAATGCGTAATCTGTTGGCCGGATATGCTACTGAAAATGTCCATTCGTTTAAGAAGTATAACTCGCTCCACAAGCAACATTTTTTGATGATATATTTCATCTTCATCCTTAAATACTGGTGGTAATATCGCTTTATCCAACTCCTTCTTCGTCATAGGTCTAAGTCGTCTCGTATGTTTTTGGTAGGCATCCTTATCAATCGTATAAATAGTATAAGCGGCTGTTTCAAGCAATAGATGATCTGGATTAAAAAGATTCGCAATCATATCCATAGTGACTGTTTTACTCAACTGGCTCAGTCGATACATAGCTAATGCCTTTGTGTAGCGATTAACTCTATTATAATCGCGATTAACAATCTGCAATAGCAAATCCTCATAAGACTCAAAGTATTCGGGTGGGTAATGATTTTGAAGTTTGGCTAATTTGTCTTCTGACTTCATTTCATCCAGAATAGGAAATAATTTAGGTTTCAGTCCTTCGTGAACAAAAACATCCAGCATTTCTATGGCAAATGAGATACTCTCTATCGTTCCAATTTCAATATTCTCTCTAACTAGAAGCACATTTTGAGGATCGTACATCATGCCCAAAAGCATGAAAATATTTGCTTGATTCCCTTTGTCTTCTTCGGCAAAGGCCTGACGAATCATGGTGTCATACTCTGTGTGCTTCGGAATTTCGTCTAAAACCTTAATATTCCAAGCCACATCTCCAATTTCGGCTTCAACCATTAAATTGATACGAGAAGATTGAAATTCCTTCCCTCTGAATCCCTGATAACTCAAGGATAACAGCAGTTCAGATACAATTTTCTTGTCAGGGAAATCAATTTTTTTCCAAAGCAATTCAGTTGACTGGCGACCCCCTATCCTACCCATCAATTGTACTATTCTCAGCATTGTGGGTAAATATTGTCCGGTTTTATAAAAAGCACTATCTATCGTATGAAAGGTAGCATCTCCTGCGGCAGTCAATGCAGACATTGCCACGTTACCATAAGTCGCTAAATGAAGGTTTTCTACCAATACAGTCCATAGTTCTGGTCGTCGTACCTTGCCCGCCGTAATGATCGCCGCAGTACGCACCTGAGGATTAATGTCTCGTAATAATTCTACTAAGAAAGAAATATGCCTGTCCTCAGACGCTTTGATTAATAACCGGGCAGCTTTGGCACGCTCTGAAGCTTCTGTAGATCGAACAAGCTTTCGAATACTCACATCCGCTAATTGGAAATTCGCAGCTTCTCTCAATGCGTTCAACGTTTCATTCGCTGCTGCCAGAGCTCCCTCATCACCCTCCGTTGCTGCTTCTCGTTCGATGATTTCTAACGCATCAAAACATAAGTATTCATTCAGTTTTGTATACGCATGCTTTCTAATCTCTGCATTTCTCGAGTTGATCATATCCAACAAGACATATTCAAATTCTATCGGATCCAATTTTTCAAGAATTTTCAGGGCATGAAACGATGTGTCTACATCACGGGACTTCACATCACCCTTAAGAACGTTAATAGTGCTATGTTCATTTTTTTTTCCTTCGTCTTTAAGCTCATCGCGTTGCTTCTGCAAGGTCTCCTTCAGCGTACTTTTATACTGTGTGAAAAGTCGAGAGGCCAGCCAAACAACCATACCCGCCATTGCCAAAATAAAGTATGAATAGTGGATCAATTCAAAGAATGCGAGCACCCCTAATCCTATTTGCATGGCACCTGCAGATAACTTAGCGAACTCATTAACCACACCCTCAACTCTGGTTTGAATATCAAATCTTTTTTGAATCTCAATTGGCAGAAAAAAGAGCTTAAATGCTGGGTTTTCTAGGGCATCCTTCAGCGAGTCCGTAAAAAGCTTAGCAGAGGCTGTAAATAAGAAGAAAAGAATGTATTCCTCAGTACGTATATCATACGTAAAAATATGACCGGAAATTATGGCACCAATCGTGAATAGCGCCAAAATAAATGGCATAGTCATTAAGGCAATTTTTAAGCCAAATTTTCCTATAATAAAATCATTAATGAAACTCTGAATAACGAATGAAAGAATTATGATTGCTCCATTAAAGAAGGATAAAAAATCTGAAAGAAGCAATTTTTGCTTTTCCATATCAACAGCTGAAAGTGTCTCATCGTCTAGCTTAAACCAGGTCTCTGTTGAAGTTATAAACGTGTAATTAGCAAAAATGCTCGCCCCCATCGAAAATATTAAGAAGATAGACAATAGCCTTAAGTACTTGTTTCTAATCAAATCTAGATAGGTCACCTTTGCCGCTTTTTTTCCCTTGGCGATTTTGGTCACTCTATCTAAGTTGAAGTTTACACTTAATAGAATGGTGAAAACAAATACTCCTACAGCTGCTACCGATGAAACCACCAGCAGGTCATGAGTGGAATCGATAATTGTACGTGTCAATAGTGGTACAGAAAAGAAGGCAATTAAAGTAGCAAATAGTTGTCCAGTGTCAATACCTCCAATAATTCTTTTTTGTTGCTTCAGATCGAAAATTCTGCCAAATATTCCCCAAAACCCCAGCAAGGTAATTGACATAACCGGCCCTAACATTACAAACAATCCAAAAACTATTCTCTCATATATTACATTGTCCTCTTGATAACCATTAATATGAAAGGCCACTCGCGATCCCACGATAATGAGTAGTATGATAAAAGTCATAGTTGTGACCAACGATGAATAGTTGATCTTCTTTTGAAGGGACACGAAAATCGCCGTGAAGATTATTCCAAGTACTCCCGTAAAAAAGAAAGCCTCAGATAGATACTTTTCACCTATAACCGAAATAAAAAGGGTCTCAGCTCCCACCTTATAAGTAGCTAGCATTATCCCCATAAAGAAGCCTTTACCGAGCAGTAAAAGCATTTGCTTATCTTCTCCCCCTTCTCCTCCTAAAAATCGTAGTATTGATTTAATCACAACGGCTAAATATTTCGATTAGGTAATTAATTTCTAAATATATTCCAATTTTAGACTCAAATTCAAAAATTTTTATAATCTTTTTATAATAATTCGATGATATAGTTATCCAAGGGGGTGGCTAATTTAACTATTTCAAGAATATATTGTGTTGTTAGAGCTATCCTCTTTTCTTTTTTGTAGACTTCTTGGTGGCCTTAGATTCTGAGCTTGTACTACTTCCCTTACGTTTGAAGTCTGTATTGTATTCAAACATGTAGGCTACTGATAAACTGATTGTATTATGAGTATATTCATAATTCTCTCTATATCCACTTTCTGGAATATTCCCTTCGTTACCCACTAAAATTATACGACCATCATTACTCTCAAGGTCAACATTGAAGCCCATGTTTGAATGACCCCAATTGTATCGGAAGTCGAACATTGCTCTGGCTCCATTTGCCAAATCCAAATAAAACCCACCACCAACAGTCAAAGAATATTGAACTCTATTGGCTTCATTGATAAAATACACCCCATTGTCTATACCTTGCGCATCAGACTTGGTAAAAGCCACTTTATAATCAACTTTCTCTATTCCATCAAGATTGAAAGAATTGTCATCACCATATTGAAATACTCCTTCTCCTCCAACCCAATAGCTGATCTTTGGCCCACCATTAAGATACCAATGCACAGGGTTGTGTCCCATACTCACTCGCAGCAAGATGGGAAATACCAGATAGTTAAATGAACTTTCAGAACTGACGAAAAAATTCTCTTCATCCTTATTCTTTACTCTATTCCCGATTTTTTCAAAGAATAATTCTCCGTGAACAGCATATTTCTCCGAAGCTGTATATGTAACCACTACGCCTACTTCGAAATTATGATTATCTTTTATTTTGTAGTCCTTCTCATAATTAATATCCTGATAATCATGTGTGGAATAATGGTATCCCAATTTTGGACCAATCCAATATTGCGCATTTGCGGACAATATAAATAGAGTAAAAAAAGAAAGCAAAACAGCTCGCATCTGGATCATTTTTGTAATAATACTAAAATTATGTAATGATCTTAACTTCTACATATTTATTGGCTACAATATTTTCTTAAAAAAAACCAATATCATAGAAATTTGGATCGTTACCCTCTATATTCGGGATTAAAGCATCAAAAAATGTATTTTTGATCCAGTTAAGCCATTGACGGACACGAATGAATAAAATTTTGTACTCCTTCCTTTCAAAGCTGAGGTTCATTATGTATGCTGGGGTGATAGCATCCTCGCTACTATCTGCTGCACAGCAAAATCAAGTATATAATCAGTTTTTTATGAACCCGTATATCTACAATCCTGCTTATGCTGGAGTAGATGGACACCCCGTATTATTCGCCATGTACAAGCAGCAATGGGCCAACATTCCAGAAGGCCCACAGCTTATGCACGCAACCTACCACGCACCATTTAAGGGTGGCGTTGGTATTGGAGGCACTATCTTTCGTGATTCTCAAGGGCCGCTAAATTCAACAGCATTTAAGACCTCAGGTAGCTATCTGGTTAACGTAGATCGTAAACATTTTATCCGATTTGGAATGTCATTAGGTTTGGGATCGAATCAGCTCACCCTTCCAGAAGATGCTCTCGACGATCCGGCCTTTCAAGCGGAGAGTAGCATGTACTTAATTGGAGATTTTGGAGTAACCTATCATTTCGGCCATTTCAACGCTGGTTTTTCGCTACCCAATTTATTCTCATCTGAGGTTGTTACTGAAAAAAGCCTATCACCATTCAAGGTGAACCCGACAGATAATATGCTATTCAAATTGAATTACCGGGGGCATATTAATCATGAAATCGCAATAGAACCGCATATTATATACAGACTCAGCTCCGTTGTGCCAAGTCAATATGAAATTGCAACAATTGTCCATTTAAAGCATATCGTCTGGGTAGGAGGAACCTATAGACAAGATGCTGGATTAGTTGGTTTAGTAGGAGCCAAATTCAATAATAAATTCGCGGTTGGAGGAGCTTTTGAACTTGGAAGTCAAAAATATGGTAAGATAACAGGCTCCTCGTTTGAAGTCCATTTGGGGGTTCACCTTGGTTCTCACAAAGATCATAAGAGATCCCATATTGATCATCACAGTTCATTTTTTAGAACTCATAGTGAACAAAAACTAAAGGAAAAAGCACTAGCAGATGAGTTGGAAAGACAGAAAGAACTTGACGCTCTTAAAAATATCAGAGATCCTGATCAATTGGGAATTGTAGACCAAGTGGTTGACAATAAGGTTCCCGAAGAAGACAACCCTCTTGAATGGAGTACTACCCCTGATCCCATATCCAGAACTAATGTGATTGGGGAAGTGGAGACTGGTCAGCGACTGGAACGTATAAATGGAGCGGGCGAAAAAGAAATAATTATGGGTTTCACTCCTCCAAGAGGTGGCGGAGCTGCCTGGGCTCTGGCTCCCGGAGCTTCACAATTATTAGAACGCACTCGACCTGACGGAACGAAAGAGGTTGGTGTGAAATGGGTGCGTGTAAACGAAAACGGTATACTGGAGCAAACTATCAAGTGGGAGCCTGTGGTGGATGAAGGGGGAGCTGCAGCCATGGTTGCTGACCCAATTGCAGTGATCAAAGAAGATCCTGTCATAAAAGAAGATCCAGTAATTGTGGATCCCACTGATGCAGTTGTTTTCCCGGTGGATCCCACCTTAGCGCAAGAAGTAAAAAGGGGAAATCACATTCTTGAGCTAGCTGCTGGAAATCATTTAGTGGGTGGAGCTTTTGAGAATTTCAGGGATGCTGAAGATTTGTCTGACAAATTATTCCATCAAGGATTTAGGGATATCAAAGTTGGTTACGTAAGTGCGCGCAAGCATTACTACGTGGTTGTGAGATCCTACACCAGTGTCCAACGAGCTCAACAAGAACAAAGCAGAATAAAGTCAAGCACCGGATTGAAAGATGTGTGGGTATTGAAGGTTAATAATTAAGCAATGAAGAAATTTTTATATATCACCGGATGTATACTCGCAATTGCAGTGAGTGCCCAGCAGCCTTTTATTAATAGCCTGGGCAAAACCTCTGGAACAGCAAATGAAGTGGTGACTATATCTGGTAGTGGGTTTTCAACCAGCCCAACAGTTTATTTTGGGAATGGAAAGGTAACTTCATTTGTAGGTACCCCAACAGACGAGTTAATTTTAGCCAATGTTCCAGCCACAGCAACTTATGGTTCAGTGACAGTAGTTAATAACACCAGTGGTCTGTCAGCTACCTCCTCTCAGCTGTTTTCCCTGAGTTTTGATAATGATTTTGCAGGTGGCACTTTCTCCCCACCTACACCCGAGACGCCTATTGCAACAGGCGATACTTTTGCATATGACCTCTGTCTCTGTGATTTTGATGGTGATGACTTGCTTGACGCAATAGTTACCCATGACGGAGGTACAAATCTGGCTGTTGAATTGAATAACGATCTGGGAATACCAGGCACTTTCACTCATTCATTAAGGGCTATGGAAGACAACAATTCAACCCACTACATTGAGTGTGGTGATTTGAACGCTGATGGAGAACCAGATTTGGTTGTTACTTCCAGTGGTGCAGAGCCATTCATTCACATCTATCAAAATAGCTCAGCCACATTTACCAGAGTTACCAAAATTCGAGTGCCGCAATCTGATGCGAATGGTACTCGCTCCCTCAAAAGGGTGAGGTTGGCTGATATTGATGGGGATGGCAAACCTGATATTATTGCAGGTAATTTTTTTACTGGTGATAATGATTTTTTTGTTTATTTAAATACGAGTTCGGGAGGAACACTTTCCTTCAATACAACCGAAAATCTGATTACGGTTGCAGGAGCCAGTAATACTGCATCCTTATTTCCCGGAGATTTGAACAATGATGATAAGGTTGATCTGGCCTTCGTTCCAAACGGTGTATCTGCTCAAATTTATCTTATGAAAAACACGAGTCTTCCTGGCTCAGTCAGTTTTGAGTCAATAGGAGGTATTGGATCAACAACCAGTAGGTGGGATTTGACCATAGCCGACTTTAATAACGACGGACTTAATGATATTGCGTCCACTCAGAATGACGGGACTAATAGTCAGTTGCAAGTCGCACAAAACGAAGGAGATTTTGTTTTTTTAGGTTCCCAAGTTGTCACCGGAATTACACCTGCGCAGCTTGTAGGAATTGCTATCGGGGATATGAACGGTGATGGTTTCGCTGACATTGTATCAGGGTCATTGAATGGTGATATCGCTTATATGGAGAACACGACTCCTTCTAGCGGATCAGATGTTGAATTTGAGGCATCAATACTTACAACATCTGCTGGTAGTACTGCTAGAAATGTTAGAATCGGTGATCTAAATGATGATGGTAAGCCCGATATAGCTTTTACAAATAACTCTAAAACTGATAAGCCTGGAGAAATGGGATACATCCTAAATGATGGGTGCATGACTCCTGTGATTGTACCAGACGAAACACCTGACCCTATTTATTGCAATGGAGACGATTTTATTCTTCGAGCTACTGCGGGTCATAATGTCACCTACAATTGGACGATCTCAGGTGAAGCATCGCAAAATACAGGCGCTGTGAATGAACTGAACTTATCACCATATAATACTGACAAAACCGTGTCCGTTACCGTTACGCAGACCGGATGCTCTGTGGCGTCAAGCTCTACTACCTATGATATCGGGTTTGGATCAGTTGCCGTTCCGTCGATAGATGATCCCGGGCTAGTTTGCCTATCCGATAATCTCACATTGACGACTCCAGCAACGCCTACAAATTATTTATGGACGGGACCGAATGGTTTTACATCAACTCTTCCCAGCCCAACAATAACAAACGTATCATCTGCAACTAGCGGGACTTATACGCTTGTTGTTGATGATGGAGATTGCCTTAGTCCTGAAGGAACCAGACTTATAACTATCTCAGGCCCACCAGTCACAGCCATAGAAGTTATCAGTTGTGCTGATGGGACGGTATCATTAAGCGTTCCCGATTTAATCACTCAGTTCAGCTATCAATGGAAACAAGATGGTGGAAATGTGGGTACAAATTCTGCTGCGTTCACGGCTACAACACCGGGTTCTTATACGCTTGATATTACAGACGCCAACACCTGCACGTATACCTCTGATCCGGTCGTGGTTTACGCATCTAGTTTCACGGGTGCACAAAGCGCTACTCATCCAACCCTTCCTTTTTTCTCAGAAACTGAAGTCTGTGTTGGGGTTCAGGCTGATTTCACCGCAGATCAAACGGGCACTAGCGTAACTTGGGAAGTGGTCGATCCAGATCCGCTAGTTGAGGACACACTATCTTTTACAGGTAATACGCTAAGCTATACCTTTGCTGTAGCTGGAACCGCGACAGTTAGTGTATTCACCTCCTATGCTGATGGTATCGGGTGTTCTTCAAAAACAATTACAATATCTGCAGACCCGGCATTTACCATCACTCCCTCTGCTCTGACTAAATGCTCAAGCGAATCCGTCACACTTACACTGACCGGTGCAAGTGCTGGAGCTGGAGACACCTGGACCTGGGACGATGACGATCCGACGACTGATTTAAGTGCTGAAATTTCAAATGTATTATCCACATCCGCAGCGGCAACCTATTCCGCCACCTACACATCAGGAACCGGATGTCAAACAACGACTTCTACAGTGACGATTGCCGACTTTCCGGGAATTGGGGTTACTGCCACAGAATCAACTATTGTAAATGATACGATCATTTTTGCTGAAGAGCAGACTTCTGTTACACTCACAGCTGACAATAGCTCTGGATATATTTGGACTGCTGATTCACGAGACGAAGATGTAGACAAATCGAATGCTAATACGGCAATTGTTATAGTTACACCTTCGGCACCTATAGTTACCGTTACAGTTACCGGAACTACACTGGATGGATGCGCTGAATCTACCAACATTGTCATTATGAGTGGAAGCCTTACCGCCCGTCAATCCTTCTCACCAAACGGAGATGGACTGAATGACTTCTGGACCATTAACAATTCCAGAAACCTGAGTGGTTGCAAGGTCTATGTTTTCGATAGCAGAGGTGCAAATATTTTTAAGGAAGATTCCCCTTTTGCGAATGATGAAGTTTGGGATGGCAATTTTAAAAATAAACCAGCTCCAGAGGGAGTTTACTATTTCGTTTTGAAGTGTGATGATTCCACTCAAAATCAGACGGGCGCTATCCTCCTGGCTCGCTAGTAACCTTAATAATTCCATAATTTCAATAGCTAATTTAAGGCTACCTCTAAAATTAACTAGCTGAAATAGAGCAATTTATGTTATATTGCATACAATGTCAAAGAAAATAATAATGAAGTACAAACAGCGAGGAACAAGAGGCCTATTTTCAGAAGATTTCAGATTAGAGAAACTCAGCAGACAAGGAGACCCCTTGGAGAAGCTAAACAAGGTTGTTGATTGGGAAT
>JAAEPI010000670.1 GCA_024232835.1 Cytophagales bacterium | reverse complement strand
GACAGGGCAGCAGGGTGGGCGAAAGACAATAGCGATATTGGTAAAAGTAAAAATGTTGTTTGTTCAATACCTGTACAACCTTTCTGATCCTGAATTAGGAGACCCGCTTTATGATCGGTTGTTTTTTCAGCGTTTTGTGGGTGTAGATTTTCCCAACAAATTCCTGACTTCACCACCCTGTGGCGTTTCAAGGAACGAATAGTGGAGTTAAATCTGAAAGTTGCATTTATTACTTGAATTTAAGTTTTCATCCCGTATCCAACCAAATTCCCATGATGGGAAAAACTTATGTCCACTTTTAAAAGTTCCCCATTGTTCAGGACAAAGGGAATTCCCTCCTTGTTTTTTGAAAATGAAATGGTATCCATATCCTGACAGTATCCATCTTTTTTCACAAGATCCCGAACGGCTACATGTTGTTCAGAATAATCGGATGAAGTAATCCACTCATCATTGAATCTCACTTCGCTGAACTCACAATCCTCGTGAATCGTAATTGTATGAATTTTATCATGTTCCATAACTGTCCTTCCGACAAGGATAGTATCAGCACGTTGAATTTTAGAATAAATCAATCCCTTAATCATTTCAATTTCTCGAATAACAAAATCTTTGGGATTGAAGCGATCCGCAAGTCCTAATTTTACGGCTGATTTATAACTCGCCTCTTTAATTGACCAAAGCATCATGATTCTATCATTGATCGAGATCCGATTGGCAAAATGATAATACTCACACTCCGAGAAGGCGAATGAAGCCAGTTTAATAAAATATGCTTGTCCGTTCTTTGGAGACCAAGAAAGGTCAACCACATCATTGCCTAAGGCAATCATGGCATCATTTTAATGATCACATCCACGGATGACCCAATAGTATTCATATCATTAATGGAATCATCATCAATGACAATATCGAACTCTGTTTCAATATCCAAAACAATATCTACCACATGGGCTGAATTAATCTTCAAATCATTAATTAAATCCGAAGCTTCAGTTAGGGATTCGAACTTGACGCCATCACCTATAAAAGGTTTAACAATCTCCTTCAGCTTATCCAATGTTTCTTCTCTAGTCATAATTAGTTTTTCCAGTTCCTCAAAATTAAGCAACTATTTACATCTCCGAATCCAAAACTAGATTTTGCAAGAATATTAATTGGAGTATCAACTCTTTTTTGGGGAATTCTTGATCTATCGACCACCTCACTAATTTCAGGATGAAGCTCTTCACTATTAAGAGATGCATGCACAAAGCTATTTTTCATTTGTAATATACCTGCTACCAGTTCTATTGCACCAGCTGCTCCCAGACAATGCCCTATCATCGACTTTAAGGAGTTGATATATGGGAAGTCCGCGCCTGTACGATTAAGCACCTGAGACCAATTATTAACTTCAATAGCATCGCCAATTGTTGATGTCAAATGACCACAAATCAAATCGACCTTTTCAGAACGTATGCCAGAAGAGTCCATGGCCATCTGTAAACACCTACGCGCTCCTTCTACGTTGGGCTTGGTCATGGTACCACCCATTCTTTGTCCTCCTGAATTCAATCCAGCTCCAATAATTTCCGCATAAATGGGAGCTCCTCGTTCTATTGCAGTTTCATAATCCTCGACAACAAGAGCACCTGCACCAGCACCTGGTACAAATCCAGAAGCAGTTGCATTCATTGGTCTGGAGCCCCCTGTCGGATTATCATTGGAATCACGACATAATACGCGCATGGCATCAAATCCAGCCCAACTGTAATCATTGAATCCCTCACATCCGCCACAAATCATACGTTTCGCTAAGCCCGCCTTTATTTTTTCGTATCCCATGATCACTGCCTCAGAACCCGTTGAGCATGCAGATGAATTGGTAGTAACATGATTTCCTAGACCTAGAAATCCCGTGAGGTAGGCACTCACTCCACTATTCATTAATTGCTCAACCATGGTAGAGCCCAACCGCCGGATCTGCTTGGCATCAACATTCTCAACATACTTTTTTATCAAAACATCTATCCCTGATGACCCGATTCCAAAAATTGAACCACTATTCCAGTCTGGCTCTACATGATCTAATGACAATCCTGCGTCTGTCCAGGCATCAATTCCCGCCATAGCTCCATTCAAAATTCCATCATGTTTAAGGAATTTGATAGTTAAACTGGAAAAGTACTTTTCTTTAATCTCCGGAGTAATATCCGGTGGTCTCGCACAAATCTGGCAGGCATAGTTCATTTCTTCAAGCCTCTCCCATTTCTCAATTGCCGAGACACCAGCTCGCAATCCTTTTGAAAAATCTTCTAGGGTCAACCCAATGGGCGAAACAACTCCCATTCCTGTTATTACTACTCGTCTTTCCACAGATTAGCTTTTTTCTATCATGAAGCCTGAAAGATAACCCTCACAAACTTTTTCTCCACGTTCATTGGTCATTTTCACTTTACATTTCAGTTTGTTAAACCGAAAATACTCTTTTTGAGAATGAACACGTACTTCCTCGCCAGGGTATACAGGGAGCAAAAAATCTACCTGTGCTGATGAAAACAATGGCACGACTTGACCTACTTTTTCCTCCTTTATTAAATAATAAATACCTAAACCCACTAACCCAATTTGTGCTGCAGTCTCTGTGAGTATGACTCCAGGGGTAATCGGATTTCCAGGAAAATGGCCTGTGTAAAAAAATTCATCTTCTTTGTATCTGTATCTTCCAATAGCCAGATCCTCTGATAACTCATCAAATGAATCAACAAAAAGAAAAGGTCTTCGATAGGGTAAATTATCTCGTACTAATTTTTTGATATCCATGTCAAGTGAGGTGTTCACCACCATCAACTACGATAGTGGTTCCGTTTATCCAATCTGCTTCTGGCTTGCTTAATAGATACACCACGTTTGCAACGTCCTCAGAAGTGGTTAATCGACCGTAGGGATTCCTGAATTTCGCTGACCCTTTCATGAGATCACTTCCCGGGATCATTTCCATGGATGGAGTTGGGGTGATTCCAGCTTGGATAACGTTGGTACGAAGACCCACCCCAGCGAATTCAACAGCCATATACTTGGAAAGTGTCTCTAATGACGACTTGGCTACTGCCACCGCTCCGTATCCTGGCCAAACGCGTTGATGACCTTCGCTTGTTAGCCCAATAACTCTCGCCTTTTCTGCAAACAAGTCACGAGTCAAAATATCCTGCGTCCATGACAGCATACTTGTGGCCATGGCTTGAGTGGTTAAGGAAAAATCCAATTCGTTCAGCGCTTGATACCCATAGTCAACTTCTTGAGCCAGCTCTTTTGCTTTTGAAAAGCTCTTTTCAACTTCATTTTCTGTTGCAGGAATATGGGCTTCCTGTTTGCCCATCAATTTCAGATTTCCTTTCGCTACAGAATGAAGAAGCAATGAGATTTTTCCCGACCCAATTTTATTCGAAATCTCTTCGAGAACGTCTGTTCGTTTGTCTTTGTCAAGTGCATCCGTATTGAAGCTCATTAGCTTGACTTGCTCCTTCATGCTATCAAAATGGCCATTGATTTCTTCGAGTATCGCGCGTCTATCTCGATGGATCAAGATTAAATTCATCCCAGCATCAGCCAGTTTTTTGGCTGTAGCAAGTCCCATCCCACTAGATGCACCCAATATGATTCCCCATGGTTCTTTCATTGCATCTTAGAATTTCTTGATATAACACCTTCTTCGCTTATGCATCTCCGCATCTTTCTGATAATCATTAAACTGAGTGAGAATTTGTTGATTTTCCTCCAACATTTGATTTGTTATGGCTTGAGTAATACCTCGCCTATTAAACGCTCTTATTAGATCACGAAATATTAATGAGGTTACCCCCATTTTTTGATACTTCGGCAAAACACCAATCAAATAGAGGTCAGCTGTCTTACTCTTTTTTAATGCCCTCAGAATATGATAAAATCCGAATGGGAATAATTTTCCTCTCGCTTTTTGAAATGCCTGAGTCAGGCTGGGCATGGCAACTGCAAATCCAACTAACTCATCTTTTTCATTAATAATCATGCTCATCAAATCTGGAATTATAAATCCCAAATATTGCTTTACATAATAATCAATTTGTTCGTCGGTAAGAGAATGAAATCCATAAAGATTCGCATAGCTTTTATTTAATATTTCAAACATCTCCTTTCCTCTAGTAGAGGAAGCATGTTTCCTTGATTTCAGCCTTAGACTTCTTATTTTGAATCTCGATTCCACAATTTCAGCAGTCCTAATTAGCCTTTTAGAAGGCTCAGTAGGTATCTTACCTCTTGCTTCAATCCAATCCACTGCCTTCTGAAAACCTAGCGATTCGAGGTATTTGGGATAGTAATCAAAATTGTAAATTGTTGCGATAGTCGCTGGAGTTTCGAAACCTTCCACCAACATACCTTCGGGATCCATATCGGAGAACCCTAAGGGGCCATGCATTCCCGATAATCCAGCCTCAATTGCCCAAGATTCGACAGTATTCAGGAGCTCAGCGGCCACCTTTTCATCATCAATAAAATCTAGCCAACCAAACCTAGCAAGGCTCTGTGATTTGGATTCATTTTTATGGATTATTCCAGCTATTCGTCCTACTAAGTTTCCATTCTTGGAAGCAAGCCACTGCTTGGTAACACATTCTACCAGTGAGGGGTTTTTTCTTGGATTGAATAAATCAATCTCATCTCTAATCAGCGGAGGAACCCAATGTGGGCTATTTGCATAAAGTGAAAATGGGAATTGTATAAACTGGCGTAAGTCGTTACGGTTTTTAACCTCGCGAATTTCGAGTGCCATCTAATCAGCAGTTACCATTTCAGACATTAGTCCGATCTCTGTGGCAATGTCATGAATCTTCTCAATGGCTTCCGAAATTTGCTCCTTGGTATGAGTAGCCATCAAAGAAAATCGTACCAAGGAATCATTTGGATTAACTGCTGGGGGAACCACCGTATTTACGAAAACTCCTCTCTCCAATAATTTCTGAGACAATTGGAAAGTCTTATCATAATTCTTCACATAGATCGGCAGAATAGGTGTTTCTGAAGCACCAATGTCAAAACCAAGCTCAAGTAGCAAATTCTTGGCATAATCAGTATTCTCCCAAAGCCGATCTAAAACTGAATCGTCAGATTCAAGAATATCAAGCGCTGCGATCACTGATGCAACTGAAGCAGGTGTCATACTAGCACTAAAAATGAATGCTCTGGATTGATGTTTGATGAAATTGATAGTATCAATATCGCTTGCAATGAACCCTCCTAGGGAGGCCATGGATTTGCTGAATGTGCCTCCTATTAATTCAACATCATCAGTTAGACCAAAGTGAGAAGAAGTTCCTCTACCTTGTTTCCCAATAACTCCTACACCATGAGCACAATCAGACATTACGGTCGCATTGTATTGCTTTGCTAATAGAACTATTTCCGGCAGATTGGCAATATCTCCTTCCATGCTGAATACGCCATCTACGACGATTAACTTAAAAGCATCACTCGGGCAATATTGCAGCTTCTTTTCTAGCGACTGCATGTCATTATGCTTAAAAAAGAGCGTTTTTGCTTTTGAAAGCCGGCTACCTTCGATAATCGAAGCGTGATTATTCCGATCACACAAGATGAAATCATCTGTACCTGTAATTGTTGGTATCACACCAATATTTACCTGAAAACCAGTGCTGTATGCTAAAGCCGCTTCTTTGCCTAGAAATTTCGCCATTCTTTCCTCCAGCTCCACATGGATATCCATGGTTCCATTTAAAAATCGAGAACCACCGCTTCCGCTTCCGTATTTTTCAATCGCTTTAATTGTTGCTTCTTTTACTACTGGGTGGTTGGTAAGGCCTAAATAACTATTGGAACCAAACATCAAAACCTTTTTCCCACCTAGCACCACTTCCGCATCCTGAGCCGATTCTAACTCCCGAAAATAGGAGTAATAACCCAAAGCCTTAACTCGCTGAGGCTCTCGATATTGACTTGTTCTGTTTCTTAATTGACTCATTACTTTAATTAGGCTGGCAAAAGTACTACTTTATACCAAGATTCTCATACCAAAAGGTAATCACTTTATCAAGTTGCATAACTTAAGTATTTCCCCTAAACTGTTCCCTATTATTAATAACAAAAAAAAGTAATAGTCAACTAAACCTTTTTCAAGAATCTCAACAAAGCACCCAACTCTTCAGATCTATTGTACAATGGTATAGGAGCTACGCGTATAGAATTCGGTTCTCGCCAATCAGCCATCATACCGTGTTCATTCAAATAATCGATAACACTCTTTCCTCTGCCTTTTTCACAAAAAGTGAAAGCTGACACCCTCTTTCTGTCGAATTACTCGGTGTAATGATTTCAATCCTTTTATTGAGTTTAATAAGCTCAGATTCTAACTAATCGAACATTTTGATGCTTTTCTCTCTTAAAAGTTTAATCTGAAAGAATTCTTCTGGGCTCTGCCTTGGGGGTAGCCTTGAGGGAGAGGGGGATAAAGAACTCTTGAATTTTCTATTCGCAATGCAGAGTGTACAATGATAATCCATGTCGGATCATGTTTGTAAAAGTCACAATAAGACACTTTTGCTGTATCATGTGGTTTTGCCATTGAAGTATCGACGTACTGTAATCACGCTTGAAATTGGTGAGGCTTTGAAATCAATTTGTCTAGAGATTTCTGAAAGATATGAGATGGAATTTATAGAAATCGGTTACGAATGAGATCATGTTCATTTTCTCATTCAAAGTGTTCCGAACATGTCGATAACTAGATTTAGTGACCATTTTGAAGAGTATCATTGCTAAGGAGCTATTTAAGCGACACGAAGAAATGAAGCTTCAACTATGGGAAGTAGTTTCTGGAAAAGTGGATATTATGTCAACACAATTGCCCTATACAGCAACTGGGAAGCAATAAGGAAATATGTAACAAATCAGGGAAAAGAGAGTAACTACAAAACATGAACAGCAATTAGGTCTCTTCTGATACCCCGATGGTTCTGCCTCGGGGTAGTTCATTTATCCGAGGATCACATGAATAAAGTTCTTGGCTTCATTGTGCAAGCCAAAAAGAGGAGGCTAAAATCCTTACAGGTGGAAATAGGACAGAAAACTTATCTGGCTACTTTGTGGAACCCACCGAAATGAAGGGTTGGACTCCACTTATGGAATTAACCAAAATGAAGTTTTTGGGTCAATGGTGACTATAATCTCCTTTACTACAAAGAAAGAAGCCGTTAATGAAGAAAATTCTACAGGTTATGGGTTTAGCTACTATTATTTACTAGTTGGACAGCCAACTTAAAACGTGCACACGGGGTTGCACATGCCATGAAAGCTGGTTGTATGGATTAATTGCTGGCTGATCAGAGATTTAAGAACGCCCTTTCGCAGGAATAAAAAATACGGGTGTCGGAAGTGAAGGTGGAAATGAAACACTCCGGTTTTTCTTAGAACCTCTGAACATTTGCATTAAGATAAAAAAAAGACCCTCGTGATTATGAAGGTCTCATACGCTGATTTTATTTTTTACTATTCAACGGACTCCTTAAGAGCCGCAATTTTGAAAGATTTACGTTCTTTATGGCCGCAATATCCGCATACGAAATACTTCATTAATTCGCCTTCTTCGGTAGTCGTAGCAGGCTGAATCACTTCCTCATTGTCAACTCTCAAAGTTTGATAGTTGCACTCTGAACATGAGAGTGCATGTAGTCGTCCATTGTATTTTTCAATCTTGGTAAACCCAGACTCTTCATCAATCCAAACATCATAATCCACAGAAAAGGCATCCTCCTCTGCCTGCATTCCTTCATCCAAATAAACATCCTCTTCTTCTTCACTCAATAATTTCATTGACCGCCCATCAGGGGATGTTCTAGGAGCAAATCTTAGTTTCTTTAATCTTTTTTCTATGAAGAACGGATAGTAGAACTTCAAAACATTCTGCATGATTACCGCAATAATCATCGCCATCATTACACTCACAAATAAGCTAACAAAGAAATATAACCACATCACCTGTAGCTTATCAGAAAGATTTCCAGCATTCAACCAAATAGTCAGTCCAATCAATATCATTAAGAAACCATACCACAAAAGGTTGATTTCATGCATATTGATATAGTCATATCGAGTCTTATAATCTCTTGTTGCGGCGAGTTTTAAATAATGCCCCAATAGTATCAATACCCCTACAGCAGCAAGTGCATAAGCAGCATATGTGCCATAAAGATTCCAAGGTTCTAGAAAGGCAGATGAAATAGGTTCAGTCATAGTTTCTCAAGTGTTTGCGGTTCGCTTTGTACAAAAATGGCTTTTTTTTTAAAAAAAGCAACTAGTTCAATGAAATCCGATCTCAATTGCGTGATCAATTAGTTGCGTAAAGTACGTAAAAATTGTATTCAAATCAACCAACAAACAAACAATATTTTAAAGTTACTGCCTAGAATTAGATTCTGCTTTATGCCATTATGGAATATCTTTCAAAGTGGCAATTATTAATACATATAGGAAGTTTTGAAAATCCTGAAACATCCTTCATGTTCTGAAAAGCATGTTCAATTATCGATCATCATTTCCCCTTTAACGAATTTATAAATGATGCCCATGCCCAAGGATTAAGTAGATTATTCTGCTGTGGACCGAATTTATTTTGAAATTCTAAAATTTGTCGATCCTGAATGTAGCGTTGATTAGTAGCTGGACTTGCGGCATAAAAATCATACCCCTCCTTCATGTAAGTAGCATTAAGCCATGCCTGAAGATTTGCGTTTTCTCTATTATATGGTAGCTGCATTGTTACTACGGCATGTTTGAACATGGCCTCTGTTGGAAACGGGAAGATTTCCACTTCGTCCAAAAACGTAATGTCTTCTGCAAGGGTCACCAGCACTTTCAAACTTGTTGATGGATCATGTCTTGGGAGCACAAAGTGAGTCCGCTTAAAACCGATTGCAGTAAAAATAATGCTGTCACCCTCTACCACCGGCATAGAAAAAAACCCATATGGATTAGTGGTTGTCCCTCTGCCCCCTAATGGAACATATATGTGGACTCCAGGTATCACAGTTAGTGAATCTTGCTCCATCACAACTCCAGTAAATTGGATAACCGGCTTACTTTCTTGAGCCTTCACTACCTCTAGACCTACTACAATGAAAAATAAAAACAGAAGATGGCGCACTACTTTACAATTATTTTCTTCGATCTAAAAACCAAAAAAATGAAAAAATACATGTTAAAAATTCTAAAAGATTCAAACTTAGCATGTTCACCTAAGAACATTTCATAAATGTTGTTAAATGGTCATTGAATGAAACT
>JAAEPI010000669.1 GCA_024232835.1 Cytophagales bacterium | reverse complement strand
ATCCTCGTGGTCTATTCTGCACTCGTCTAGGGCTGTGCTGGCAGTGGGCAGCGAGGTGTAAAAGTCCGAGACTTCCTCTGGCACAATGCCAGCATTTACCAGAGCTATCAGGTCACTCTTCTTCTTGTCCGCAATAGGAAGGCGGCCGCTGTAGACTGGAGCCAAATCTTGCTTCGATTTTCGTCCTCTAGTTTGCTGCGCGCGAACCAAGATCTCCTTAAACTCATCTCTGTCAAAGGACTCGCTGTAGAACCAACTTTTCGGCTTATCTTCCAAGAAACGGATCATTCTAATCTTTCTCCACAGGACTTTTTTCCCATCGACGTCAAGCTTCGTATTGGGTGCTTCTTCATCTGCTAAAGACTTCAAATCCAGGAAATCTCCCCACTTCCACAGGTTGGTTTCATAGGGCTTTGTTCGACATGCTCCTTTGATTTCCCGTTCCCAATCGGACACAGTATAGAGTCTCTTGTTGCGAACGGCACGCTCAATCACACTATGCATGCTGTCGACCGGCATCATAGTATGCCCAGTCTCAAGAAAGGCCAAAGTTATAGACTCCAGGGGCAGATTTTGCACGGCATAATGCATTGCAGCTGCAACGATCCTATTTCGATTCTGACCACCGCAACTGTCGCTGATCATAGTGACATTTTTGACACTTTCTGGCAAAGTCCGCAGAAACTTCAGCAATATTGAGCCGATTTCAACCGAGCCTCGTTTTCCAGTTGCAATATCCCTGCTTGTTGTGATCATATAGAGTTAAATTATATAGCCAAAGCTTTCTACTGTAATAAAGCAGACTATCCCCACTCTTTGGAAGCGTTAGAACACTCTGAAGGTCGTAATAGAGGAGATACGAAGTGGACCCATCAGTAAGGGCCTCAGTCGCCAAGGTTGCCATTATGGCATGTCCAGCAGCAGCCCGACCCTTGTGCCCTTCGTGTTCTTGCTGCTAGAGAGCTTCCTTTGCGCCTTCCAATCCGAAGCCATGTTGTATCTGGCACATTTCGCACATTGGTCCTTTTTTGGGTGATGGAAACCGAGATTGAACTTCGTGCAAAAGATGTGCTTGTATGCTGTTAATCCAATGCTGATACTTGGCTCCTTTTCTCTGAACAAGATCCACATCTTTTGAATGGACAGGTTGGGATCCAGATAGCGCCTGCGGCTCTCACTACAGCTCTCTCACTCGCCTGCGGCTCTCTCACTCTCATTATCTTCTGGAACAAAATCTGGGTCATTCCTGATTTCTCGCGCTTCTCCATCGGATGATGATTCAACATGCTTCCTCTTCTTACTAATTTTCTCCACTTTGGAAACTGGTGGAGCACCAGAGCCTGCCAATCTGTAATAGAGTCAGTAGAAGGTGAAAATATTTTAGTGTCAAAATCAGCTTTGTTTCACCTTTGCGAAATAATCACGGCATTGTACCATTTTCCCTTGTATCTAGCTTTGATTTCTTCATCAGGGGCCCATGTTTTGGCCCTGATATCTCGCTTTGGCCATGTTTGAGGAGGGCCATCAAATTTCCCCGCGTCATCTTTCCACCTAATTACCACCTTTCCCGACATTATTGACTGCTATTACCCAAAATCACTGAAGGGAAATAATGGCCGAAAGCAAGCATATACACATGCACAAGTAAAGCGCAAGCAAAGGAAGCAAGCCCAAAGCGATAGCAAAGAAGGTACAGAACACACTCCACCAATAAGCGTTTATTTTCCAAAATGTTGTGAAGCAATAACCGCAACAAAAGTGCAAATATATTCACGAACATGCAACAAATTAAGCCACAAGGTCCTATGTACATAAACATTTTTCCTCTAATAGGTCCTAAGTCAACATAGGTCTTTGTCAGAGTCAAACACTTGGTTCTATGTACACTTGGGACTTTGTAGTCACTGCAAGTTGATTTTAAGTCTTTGTTACTTCTATTGGTTTCTCTAATTATGTACTGAAAAACCGACTTAGGACTTTGTGAATCGAAGCCTGGACTCAACATAGGTCTTTTTGTGCAAAAAAACTGAAATAAAAAAAAATCGACTTAGGCCCTTGTGTCACGACGGCGACGATTTCTTGATGATTTTAAAAAATGCACAAAATGCAGCCACTGATGATTCACGAGCATTGATTTGATTTTATCCTACCCAAAAAGCGAGAAAACACGCGCAATAAAAAGGGAAGAAGTGACGCCTGAATTATTGATTTGTCT
>JAAEPI010000668.1 GCA_024232835.1 Cytophagales bacterium | reverse complement strand
GGACAGTATGCAGTATCCAACACACTGATAATACTGCGTTTTTATTTATTCGGGGGTTTGGGCGAATCAGTGGTTGCTCAAACCCCCAAATAAATAATGTATATGTAATTTCAGATTATTATAGTGCTATTGGATCAATATTAATAATATTTTCAAATAATTATAAGATTATATTTTAAAATTAGCTATATACAACGGTTCAAATTTCAGGTTAAATTTTTGTTCAAAGTCCAATTTAATGAATTCATTAATTAATGATGCAATGTCATCAGGGTTACTGACTTTTCTACTGTCAGCTAATGCCTCTATTAATGATTTAAATGTGATGGAAGACCGTGTAAGCGAGTCATGAGCATTCGGGTAAGTGGTTGACTTGTTCTATTCGTGGGTGGTTTAGCTTCGGATCAAGTGATGGACGCATTAGATTGTAGTTGAAGCTCTCCTCCAGTCGGTTGAGATCTTCAACTACAATCAGTCTTTTGATTTTTTGAAAAAAATCCTCTTCTATCTTTTCCGATAGTATTCGCTGATATTCTTTACATCGTCGCCGCATCTATAATACATCGGAACGATTTCTTTATTTTCCAAATCGTATTTCTCTTCCCATTCTTTGCGCCATTCTTCGATTTTCCCGTTCCATTCGTCAACGTGTTTGTTTATTTCTTCGTCGTTGTCGCTATATTGCGCTCGAAAAGGCATGGTTTGCTGGATTTGATAGGGCGTGCCTTTGACCGGAACCAAAGCGTGGATGAGGTAAAGCTCGATATCGGGTCTTTTGGTAAGGGCTTTATCCCAGGTGTCCCAGTGATACTCAAAAACTCCGTACTTCGGGCTTTGTAGAAATTTATCAAAACGAATGGTGATGTGATATCTTCCCCGAGAATCTTTGATTGTGGCTCCCAACCCTACGATATTGCAAAGATGTTTAAACGGAAAATTCGGTGTTGCGATCAAAGCCGCATACTCTTGATTTTGATATTGCGGAGTGATTTCTTGGGAACCGATTTGGAATACCATGGTCATGTTGTGCAATGCGTCGACTCGCTCCCAACCGGTATGGTAAAAATTGAATTCCTGCAAGGCGACCTGGCATTCAACTGTATTCACTCCACCCTGACATTTTCGACTCAACCACAGCGCTTCTTCCCAGGCTTGGAAAATCAGATCTTTGGGCGAAACATCCTTGAAATGGTCATAGATGACCTCTCGAGTGATCTTACTGTTTTCTTCATTTTTCAATAGTGTTTCAAACGTATCGGCGGCAAACAACGTGTTGGCCATAGAAACAAACATCCCCAAAACGATTGCAACAATCGACAACCTTCCAATATTTCCAGATAGTTTCATAATTAACCTTTCTTTATTCATGGTTCGGTAATTAGATCGG
>JAAEPI010000667.1 GCA_024232835.1 Cytophagales bacterium | reverse complement strand
TTGGATTAAGTATGGGCAGAACAACCAAGTATCCCCTACGTCCCTGTATTAGTACTTTCGATTTAAAAATGGGATATCATCAGTTACAAATTCATCCAGAGGATAGGCATAAAACGGCGTTCCACACCCATAGAGGGTTATATGAATATACTAGGCTCCCCATGGGTCTCAAAACAGCTGGTAGTTTTTTCCAATGGCTAATGAATAAGGTGTTTAACGGTGTCCTCGATGATGGAATCTTTTGCTACCTTGATGATGTTTGTGTTGCTACTAGTTCAGTTGAGGAACATATTGAAAAACTTACAGAAGTCTTCTCTAGATTAAGAGAAGCGCTCCTCAAGTTGAAACTGAAAAAGTGCATCCTCTTGTCTGATGAAGCGAAATATTTGGGTCATATAGTCACTAGGGAAGGATTGAAGCCAGATCCTGGGAAAACAGATGGAATTTCTTCTTACCCGGTCCCCAAGAGCTTAACAGAAATGCGCAGATTCATGGGTATGGCTTCGTATTATCGAAAATTCATTAAAGATTTCGCAGCGATTTCCGCACCGTTGAGATGGTTGACTGAAAAAGTGTGTTATTTGTATGGGATGCCCCGTGTCAAAAAGCGTTCGAAGAGTTTTGTCGATTGATTAATTCCCCAATTCTCCACTATCCCGATGTGTCCAAGGGTCATTATTATATTGAAACCGATGGTAGTAATTTAGGATTAGGCGCAGTTCTGTCCCAAAAAGATGACCAAGGTAGATTTGGTCCAATAGCCTATGCAAGTAGTGGTCTCAGCGAGAGATCAACAAAAATATGGTCCAACAGAAATAGAAGCACTGGCGTGTGTTTATGCAGTAT
>JAAEPI010000666.1 GCA_024232835.1 Cytophagales bacterium | reverse complement strand
TTAAGCTTACTTAATAGATTATTTACAAAATCAGGTTCGGTTATATCTTGTTTTATGAAATCAGCATCGAGTCCGAGCTGATGATTATATCTAACGACATGCGTCAATTCACAATTCTCGTTAATATCACTTGCCAGAAGGAACTTAAAGAACTTATTATTTACATCAGCTTGCAGAAATCCTTCACTGAACCCGCCTGCTCCTGCAAAGAAATCAATGAAAGTAAATGGTGTCCCGTAGATTCCTAGCTGCTCCTTAACCATGCTTACATTTGCCTCATCTTTGTAAGCCTCGATATGGCCGTGGAGAATTTCTTTGATTTCCGAATTGGAATAAGTCCTTTTTTTTCCTTCAGAGAAAATCTGCTCGGCTCTTTTTTTCAAATAATTCAAGTAGTAGTTAATTGCCTCGTAATTCTCGGCATAGCCAGAAACTTCCTGTTTCGCTTTGTTGAAATGATCTGGAAATACCTTTTCCCCTGTTGAAACTTTTACTTGATTTCCATCGCTGTTGATTCGTAAATGGATTGGTGAGTTGCCTTTTTTGTCAGGCTTGTCTAGATAGAGGTTTACGGTTGCCATGTGATTGCGGACATATTTGCGGACACGGACAAAATTACGGACAATCTTATGTAATCCAAATTATCCGCGTTTTATTTACCGCACACATTTGTCATTCCCTCTCCCCCTTCCCTCTTGCCAAAAATGGCAAAAGAGTGCTCCAGTCTGTTGTGAAAGAATCAATTGGATTCTGAATAAGAAACTCTTTCCTCTCCCCTCTTAAATGATAAATTATCCTACTCTAAACCATAGTCTGTCCCCTGAATACCGTATTGCCCAAACAAGTTGACCGTAGGTAAGGATGATCCTTGTTCCAGTTTGACTGTTTCCGTCTGCACTTCCAGGTACTTAGGGCTTGCTCAGAAAGAAAGATTCTGATTTTCTTTTGGATAAAAAAGAGTAAAAATAGCATTAAATCAACTTAATACTGATTTTAAACCCTGTAGAAGATCAATTACAGGGAATATTTTGAAAGCGTCCTGAGATATGGCTTGGTAGGCAATTTGGTCATTTTTGCAAAATGCATATATAAATATTCGAATCATAATTTAACCCTGCATTTAAAAAATAGAAATATGGCTAAAATAGCTTCTGATTGCGTTTAAATACATATTATTCCTCATCTGAGGAAGCCCTACTTATCAAACTATCTTAACTCCTCCCTATTGGAAAGGGAAGCACTTTGTTGGTCATCGAGGTTGTAATCTGTGATGGTGACGATTACCTTTGGCTCCACAACAATTTCCGAATCAAACTCTCTATTCAGCAGAAAATTGAACCATGAAATGGCTATGAGCTTATTCTTTTCTGCTTCTGCCAGATCTCTCTCTACTTCTTTGACTTGTACCCTGGCTGCATAAACTTCATCAATTGTGATCTTGTCATTTGTGAATAAGCTTTCTCTGTTCCTTAGACTTTCATTGACCGTCGTTAGCGTCTGGGTGTAGAGCGCATGAGTTCTCTCTGCCTGCAAATACTTTACATAAGCATCTTTTACTTCCTTTACCAGTTCACGTTTGTAGATATCCACACTGATTTTTCCCACTTCCACAAGTCCCTTTTTTATCTTGTGGTTTTGGATGATGGAAGCATTAAAGACTGGCATTGCGGCAACTACTTTTGATTCCTGTTCCGAGCTACGAATGAATGAGAATTTCGGGTTCTCTAGTTGAGGGTAGGCTGGAGCCGAAGGATCGAGTGTCTGATTGATTTGATTCAGATTCCCGTAAATAGGGTTAATGAAATCTCCAATTGGCAATTCCACCGTTCTGCCCCCCTCAACCTGCGAATAACTGGTTTCAAACGAGACTGTAGGCAGAAACATTCGTTTTGCTTCATTCAGTGCTTCCAGGCTTTTTTCGTAGGAATATTCTTTTTGTTGAAGGGCTAGATTACTTTCAAGAGCTGACTGGACGTATGTGTCAAGTGCATTGCTTTGAGCAATTGCAGTTGATATAGTGCTTAGGAAGAATAAAAGAAGAACCACTGCCTTGATCATTGCGACATCATTTTTGTGAAATTTTCCGCAATGATCAGTAGCTATCTATTCCCGTTCAACTATGAGTTACTGAAGTCGAATAGTGGGCAATGAGGTCGAAAAGTGAGGGTATGAGTAAAGCTGTGAATTGCATTTTGGGAATTGATGCCTTGCTATTTGATTACCGCACACATTTGCATCCCCTATTCTACCAATGATGTCAAATCGACTGCAAGGAGATTCGTGAGGGGCTGTGTGGCATGCCTGTGGGAATGAACAAAGAGTGCTCTACTCCTACTAAGATTTTGAAAATGTTCTGTCTCTGGTTGATTGATAGATTTTTGATTTCCAAAACTGGAACCTTGGTGTTGTGCAAGTCCTTCTAAATCAACAACTTGTTCGTCTCTGGCTTTTAAATTAAGTAAGAATTCTGTTTTCTTACTTCCTGTGTATCCCGTCACCACTCTGAGTGGGAGCTTTTGGTCGAAGAAGCCGTGAAGTTAAGTATGCTTTCGAACGATTGAGGTTTGAGAAATATTGCAGTTCTTTTAGCAACTTCTTAGGATCCTGACGATTATCCAGAATGTGGTTATAATTGAATCATCAGTTTCGCCTCCGTGTGATCCTTGAACGCATTACTATTTTCAAAGATTACTTGCATTTCATCTAACCCTTCTCCAACAATTGTGTCACTAAATTCATGAGCTCTAGAGAGCATTCGAATGTATGCATCAGGATCTCTTTGTCGAGTGAGCTTTCTAAGTGCACCAAGGTAGTCATCGCGATAAACTGTTGGAATGATAATTTTACTTTGTCCGCCATTGACTAATTCCGCATTCATCATCACTCTGGCTATTCTACCGTTTCCATCTAAAAACGGATGTATTTCACTAACTACAAACATCTGGTAAATGGCTCTGGAAAAAGGGCTATCTAGTGCTTGATAATAATCGAAACTTTTGAGGAGTGTCCCCTTTACAAGACTTGCATCCACAAATGATGATTGTCCTGCAAAATTATTCCGGTCTTTTAATGTGCCTAGGTTTTTGTCTACCCTAGATCGAAGAATAACCTGATGACGGTATTTTAGAATTTCGATTAAATGATCAGAGTTCTCAGGAACTATTTCCATTTCTTTATGATTCGATACTATCTGATATGTACCAAGTACATCATGAGAGTCTTCATTTCGAGTGGGTAGTGGTTTTTGGCTTTGAATGATCTCTTTGGCTTCCTCTACTTCAAAGACTGTTCCCTCAATATAATTGGAAAAATAGCTTTCGAAAAATGCAAAATTTCTAAATGACGCTGGAGAGGTATTCTGTTCATCTCGATATTTAAACTGCTGTTGAAGCGCACGAAAGAGTATTTCAAACAGTTCTATTCGTGCAGGATCAAACGGAACGCCAAATGCTCTGGCGGCAGCTATTGGTGACCTTAATATTTTGGATGGGTGCGTGGTAAGAAGTGCACTGATCATCTGATTTAGCTTAGAAAACTCCTTTTCCATGCTCAACTTTTTTGAAATTGATCTAGCCTGATCTCTAACCTTATTAAGCCCATCTTCTCCATGTACCCTGACTATTTCTTCTAATCGTTTTTCGATTTCAGCAAGTGGTAAGGTTTTTGAATTCGGTCCAGCCTTTCTTGAGACCTGAAGGTTTTCAAGAAAGGCTCGTGGTTGCTGTGAAGCATAGAGTTCTCCTGAGAGCAGATTGTCATTCTCAACAGGGCCTCCTCCTTCTAATAGGCGAATGGTTATCCCTGGAAGTGTACCTTTCTTTGTGTATTTGTAAGTCAAGAAAACATGGCCTAAAGAAGTTGGTTTAAATTCGAAGGCAGATCGATGACTAAGTACTGATCCAGGGTATAGATGACCTAGTATCGAAAATAAATTTCTCCTGATTATTGATTCGGCATCTTCAATGAGATTGGAAGAATAAATTCTTGGAGCTAGTTTTCTAATTGTTCCATTTTTCTCCAGTTTGGATATTTGTTTGGAGACAGCTGAATCAGACGATCCAAATATTATTTCCTGTAAATGAATTGGTAAATTTTTTTTCATTTTATG
>JAAEPI010000665.1 GCA_024232835.1 Cytophagales bacterium | reverse complement strand
TGATTGGTGCTGTTTTCTTTACTATTGGACACTTTATTCTGGCAATAGAACATCCCGTTTTCTTCTATGCAGCTCTGGCATTTTTAATAGTAGGTAATGGGTTTTTCAAGCCAAATATTTCATCATTTGTCGGTACTCTTTATGAGAAAGGAGATGTTCGAAGAGATTCGGGATTCACGATATTCTACATGGGCATAAACATTGGAGCGGCTGTCGCACCTATTTTGTGTGGCTGGCTTGGAAATACCTATGGCTGGCATTATGGTTTTGGAGCAGCTGGTATAGGCATGCTGTCTGGTCTACTTGTTTTTTGGAGAGGGACAAAAGCCAACGTTTTTGGTAATCATGGTTTACCACCGTCAGAAGAGAAGTTGGATAAAACATATCTCGGCATTAAGATCAAGCATCTAATTCCCATTATTGCAATGCTCGCCGTTCCCCTGATAGCATATCTAATCCAGTATGGTGAGTTTATTTTAAATGGTTTTGGTTCTATACTTTTTGAAGGCACTTTGGTTTCCTTCATTTTCAACATTTTGGTATTAGGTGTATTGGGCTATTTTATTTGGATGTTTTTTCAAGTTTCTGGAAAGGAGCGCCATCAGTTGATCATGGTACTTTGGATGACTTTATTGATGACTATCTTCTGGGGTTTCTATGAACTCAGTGGAAGTTTGATCACCTTGTTTGCAGATCGGAATGTGAATCTTGTATTCTTTTCAGCCGCTGGAACCAATAGCATCAGTGCAATCTTCGTGGTTGCTTTGGCTATTCCTTTTTCACTTATGTGGATTGCTATGCAAAAGAGGAATTTTAACCCTCGAACACCGTACAAATTTGCTTATGGATTGATCTTTCTCGGTTTGGGTTTTTACACCTTCTCGTATAGTGTCAACTTTGCTGACGATTTAGGCAAAGTCCCATTTATCTTCTTGGCCGTTGGATATTTGGCTTTGGTGATCGGAGAATTAATGATGTCACCTGTCGGGCTTTCCAAAATAACCGAGCTTGCTCCCAAACGACTCGTTGGGTTCATGATGGGAATCTGGTTTCTATCCTCAGCTTATGCCTTTAATATTGGAGGATTTATTGGAAAGAAAATGGCGATAAACACTGGTGGTACTGAGGAGGTTTCAGGTTTCGATTCACTCTATATATACACGGAAGGATTTGGCACTATTGGCATGGTCGGAGTTGGTGTAGGATTATTTGCTCTGATATTATCACCACTCCTTGTGAAATTAATGCACGAAGTACATTGATCTGCAAATCTCATCGGTCTGATAAATCATTGACCAGCCCTTACGATTAAACCAGATCACTACAGGAATTTAAAACGGTTTAAATGGTAGGAACTGAAGAAAATCATATCTTTTCGTAGAGAATATTACTGGAATAATTAGCACCTTTACGGCTTGATTAAGTCAACAAAAGTGTAAACCCATTCCAAATATTAACGATGGAAGAATTAGGATTGAAATCCACCAAAAATGACCTCTCCTCTTTAGGTCTCAAAGTAAAAACAGCCAAATGGAATCTTCGACCAGCCGCCCTCATTGAGGAGGCAATAAAAAGTGGTGAAGGCGTGCTTACCGATACGGGTGCGCTCATGTGCGATACAGGGAAATTCACAGGCCGATCACCAAAAGATCGATTCATTGTAGAAGACGATAAAACCAAAGATGCAGTTTGGTGGGGGAATATCAACATCCCTTTTACACCTGAAAAATTCGATCAGCTTCAAGAGAAAATGACAAAATTTCTTGAGGACAAGGAAGTATACGTAAGAGATGCTTATGCTGGAACTGACAAGACGCATCGTATCCGTGTACGAGTTATCAATACCATGGCATGGCACAACCTATTTGTACACAACATGTTCTTGCGGCCAGAGACCTATAAGCTGGAAGGATTCGAACCGAACTTCACCGTACTCTGTGTGCCTGAGTTTATGGCTGACCCTGAGGTAGATGGTACAAGACAATCAAATTTCGCCATTCTGAATATGACCAAACGCATGATCCTGATTGGGGGCACTGCATATTCGGGTGAAATGAAGAAAGGAATTTTTTCAGCTTTGAATTTCATACTTCCACATGAGGAAAATGTATTAAGCATGCATTGCTCAGCTAACATGGGAGTTAAAAAACAAGATACTGCAATCTTCTTTGGATTGTCAGGGACTGGAAAAACAACCCTCTCAGCTGATCCTGATCGTCTACTTATTGGTGATGATGAGCATGGTTGGACAACAAACACCGTCTTCAATTTTGAAGGGGGTTGCTATGCCAAAGTGATTGATCTTTCTGAAGAAAAGGAGCCTGATATTTTTAGAGCGATTGAATACGGAGCTATTTTGGAAAACACCAGATTCCACGAGAACAACCGTGATGTAGATTATGAAAACTGCTCGGTGACGGAGAACACTCGCGCATCCTATCCTATTCACCACATCAGGAATGCAGTAGAGCCATCTATTGGTGGAATTCCTAAAAATATATTCTTCCTTACTTGTGATGCGTACGGAGTTATCCCTCCAATCCAACGATTGTCAAAAGGGCAAGCGATGTATCACTTCATATCAGGATATACATCTAAAGTAGCAGGAACTGAAGCAGGTGTTACTGAACCTCAGCTCGTATTCTCTTCTTGCTTTGGTGCTCCATTTCTCCCGCTGCATCCGACCGTGTATGCGGAAATGTTAGGAGCAAAAATGGATGAAAATGAAGTGACCGTCTGGCTCGTTAATACAGGATGGACAGGTGGCCCATATGGTGTAGGTGAGCGAATAAGCTTAAAATACACACGTGCCATGATCACAGCAGCACTGAATGGATCTCTGGCTAATGCAGGATTCCGTTCGCACTCCATTTTTGGTGCGGAGATGCCAACTTCTTGCCCAGGTGTTCCGGGTGAGATTTTGAGTCCACGAGAAACATGGAAAGATGATGTTGGGTTTTATAAGAAAGCCAATGAACTAGCCAACAAGTTCAATGAAAATTTTACCAAGTTTGAAGAGTTTGCCAATGAGGAGATCATGGAAGGTGCTCCGAAAGAGAACAGAAATTACGTGTAAGTAGGACATATATTACAATAAAACCTGATCTTGAGAAATCTCTATCGGGTTTTTTATGGGTCGTAACAATTTTACAAATTAGCAAACAATAGATTCCTTCGAAGCACCAGCACCTCCAGCTTAGCTCGAAATGACGACAGTTCATTGGCAGTACTACACACAGATAAGTCTTCCAATCCCTTCGAAGAAGTGGAGGCGAGATGAAAGGCTCTTTTATCTCAGAATTTGTCCAACGAGTTCAATCTAAGTAGGGCTTGCTAAGAAAGTAAGATTCTGATTTCATTTTGGACAAAAGAAAGTTAAAATAGCATTAAATAAACTTAATACTGATTTTAAACCCTGTAGAAGACAATTACAGGGAATATTTTGAAAGCGTCCTGATATATGGCTTGGTAGGCAATTTGGTCATTTTCGCAAAATGCATATATATATATTCGAATCATAATTTAACCCTACATTTAAAAAATAGAAATATGGCTAAAATAGCTTTTGATTGCGTTTAAATACATATTATTCCTCATCTGAGGAAGCCCTAAGTATGCAATTGTTATACCTTAGAACAACACTCCTCACTTCTTTTGATTTCAATTCACCAGATGCAATTGACTTTTGTACTTGCTCACATTCAGAAAAATAGGAAGCGAAGGCCTTGAATTTTCTTTTTTCCGAAGGGACAAGTGTTGGATTAGTTTCATTTTCTTTCTTCACGAAGAACATAGTGAAACTAGACGTGTGAGTCATCATGGGGGCATTGGGGCCTCCTCCTGTCGTGTAGGTATTGGTACCAATTTGTGAATAAAGCGAGATTCCCTTGCCATCAATCTCCTCTTTATATAATTCTCCAGAAAAAGACAGATGTTTTTCACCATTCGCTTGATAACAAAGAATTTCTCTAGCGAAAAGGGATTTCTTTTCTCCTGATCTTGTGACCAGCTTCAGGTCTCCATCTGCTAAATACGATGTGGTTCGCTTCATAACTCCTTCCACCTCAGTGGAATTCAACATGGTTATAACTCCAGCATGATATTTTGACTTACCCTTGAATTTTATATAGGTTTTATCTCCTTTACTATTCTTGTATTGGCCTTGGGCGGCAACACAAAAACATAACCCTAAACATAAAGCAAGTATCCTCATTACCTTGTTTTCAAAATTTCTAACTCCTCCAATTTGGGTACTGAGTTGATGGCATCTATAGCAAATCGAAAGTTTCTCCTACCCGAACTCATCCCGAACTCACCAATGTTAAATGACACCCATCCCTCCTCAGGTATTTTTTTCTGATTGAATACGAACATTAAATCATTGCTTTTGGAAAGTCCAAAGGTTCGATTGAATATATAATCACCAACAGGAATTGTATCCTGTTTTGAGGTGGTAAGTGTCACATGCTCTCCCATTCTAAAGGACAGCACCTGCAAATTCTCACTGAATACACCCTGATCTGCAGATAATCCATAAAGTGCATCTTTTTCGCCAGCTGAGAGTGAAAGCATCAGATATAGGTAGTTATTATATCGTTCGTTCGCTTCTGTGATATCTTCTTTAGTGCCATCCTTGCCCACTTCCTGATATACCAGAAAATCGTTGGGTCGAAGTGTGACTTTCATCTGCATGGATCCTGCTTGAATAGTTTTAGTCAAACCATTTGATGGATCATTTACAAACTCAGTAAGTTCCTTCTCCGGTAATTGTGCAGGTGTACCGCAGGCTACCAAAGCCAATAGTGTGAACCATGAGATTGCCTTAGTAACTTGCATTGAGTTTTTCAATAACCTCATCGGTAATGTCTATATAGTCCCTGGTGTAAATGATATTTCCCCCTCCAGTAGCGCCGAAAATGACGTCATACCCCTGACTTTTACCATAATCGGTAAGGAACGTATTCACTTCGTTGAGAACGCGCTGGGTCATGATACCATCCTCTTGTTGTGATTGCTGCGAGATGGCATTCTGATAATCCACCAACTGCTTGCTTTTACTTTGGATCAATTGTTCGGTAAGTTCTTTCTCTTTGCTAGATAAAGAAGGCTTATCTGACTGATACTCTTCCATGCTAGTGTTTAGCTCCTTGGCAAGTGTATCAATATTTGCTTGCCATCCTTTTGCTTTTACAGCAAACTCATTTCGGGCGTTGATCATACCCTGGTAGTGTTGTAGCAATTTGTTGGAATCGACCATAGCCAATTTGCCAGACTGAAACGTGAAGTAGTAGTTCACCCCAAGTGCTACAGCAATGAGCACCATGATGATCCATATTGATTTTGAGTTATTCATTTTATGATTATGTTAATTCTTAAAGTAGATTGATACCGTATCTGAAAGTAAAACGGCTTTTTGATATCGTCCCTATTGGGTTCAGGTTATACAGGACGGTCATTGAGCCGTCAAATGTCCCTAATTTCACTTTCGTACCCAAGCCTAGTGAGTAGATTCTAAAAAGAGCGAACTAATTGAAGTTTATTTGCTATCTTTGATAGATGGCACGAAAGGGAACACCACTTATTATTTCAATGGAGGATTTGGAAGGATTAGTTTCAATGTCTCGCTCGACTAAACTGGATTATCG
>JAAEPI010000664.1 GCA_024232835.1 Cytophagales bacterium | reverse complement strand
CAAATCTTCACGCCTTAAAACCGCTTCGCTTTTTTAGCCATTGCCCACAAGCCTATTTGCATTTTCTTCCCTTTGCTTGCCATCCGCTCCTCACTGCGGCTGTTCTATTTTTTGTTTTTAGAATTAATTGAAGGCCTGCGGCAGCTGGGCAAAAACAAAAACCACAGCCAGTTGTTATGCGAGCCTGCTGGCTCGGCAGCCATGCCATGAGAATTGATTTACTGCCTGATCGGCAGAGGTGAATAAAGAATGACATTGGCGGCTGGTCACCCTCCTAGGTCGGGCTTCTTCCAGCTGGGCTGCCTCGCACTCGCAGTAGGCTCGCCGCTCAAAAAGGCCACCGTTTGCTGAAGGCTCTTTTCCCTGTCCGCTACCATGGAGCAGCATTAGCCAGTGATAATTGACGTTCAGCAAAACCAATGAGTAGAGCTTCAACGTACATGCCGCGCTCTGATCCAGCGATGGAAGTAGTAACAGCCTTCCTTCGCTTGGCGCATCAGATGAAAGAATAAATCGCCCAGAACAACTACACAAAAAAGAACAATCAGGATAGGGGCGTTTATCCTTCCATCCGATGGATACGTTGCGTAGCTTTGAGTAAGAATGGGTTGTAGAAAATCATCATATTATGAGGGAGAGGGAGCTATAAAAAATTGCTCTGTTTTTTTAGGGGATGACTTGAAGAAAAAAGGGCAACCGTTAAAAAAACGCGATGATTACTATCCTTTTGGTTTAACCTTTAACTCGTTTACAAGGAGTTATAGTGAGAAGGTTAGATACAAGTTCCAGGAGCAGGAGCATGACGAAGAAACGGGATGGATTGCCTTTAAATGGAGAAATCATCAACCTGAAATTGGAAGGTTCTTTAATGTGGATCCACTGGCAGAGAAGTATTACTATAATAGTCCTTATGCGTTTAGTGAGAATAAGGTGGTAGTTCATCGTGAATTAGAAGGGTTGGAGTCACAGTACCTTTTCAATAAAGAGGTAATGAAAACCACTGATTATGTAGGACAAAAAATAGATCAAGCTGGAAAAAGTATAAAGTCGGGTCTTAAAGCGATTGGCAATGGGATTGTAAATTTTCTAGAATCAACAGATAAGATGTTTGATACTTCTACTGATGTTTACAATACGGATTTGTCCCAGACTGACCCACAATCAGAAACTGATACTTTTGATCAAAATCCAGAGACAAATACCGATCAAGCTGGTGATATGAGTACTGACTCGGGTAACACGTATGTAGGAGAAGGTGGCTCAACGAACATTACTCAGACGGGCACAAGCAATGGTGAAGTCAATGAAGTAAATGGCATTGCTAACTAAGTATAGCTAATGTGTTATTTCTATGATGCAACAAAAGCAAAACGGACAAAGTAAGCATCTCAACACTTTTTGAATAGCACTTTG
>JAAEPI010000663.1 GCA_024232835.1 Cytophagales bacterium | reverse complement strand
GTTCCCAGAACATAGAACTAATGAATCTTTCAACAACAGCGGTGTCAGGATTGTCAGTCAATGACACCAAATTCAAATTTAGCATTGTAAGATTAGCCATTGCTGTCATTATGGATGTATCACTTTCTAGCCATTTTTAAAAGTTGTGTGCTTTGGAACACCGAAGAGTGACGTAGTTGTATCGCATCCTGTCAGACTGTGAAATAATAGTAACGCTTGGAACTTCTCTGCACCTAATGCATTGTACAGCTGGTGAATTTTGATCACTCTTAATGTTTTACCACTACCAAATGTGACTTCCAGTTCCTCAAGATCAAGTTGTGGAAACAGAGCTGTCCCTAACTCGATAATATCTGTATCGTTGCTTCTGATCTTCACCTTAAGGCTTCCATTTTCAGATGCAGACAAGGCATGCAAAAACATTCGAGTATCGGCCTCTTCGTGGTTACATGGCTCCAAGGAATCAGTATTTATGATGTCTGCAGGACGTACCAGCACTTTGTCAGCACACGTTGCAACAAAAATCTTCTCATCTTCTAACTGAATATTTTTAATCAATTCCAAGGCAAAAATTAATTCAATTACTTTTTTATCAATGTCCTTTAAGAAATCGTCCCAGTTTGTAGGAAAAAGTGTGTTGCCTCTAACTTAATAACGATTTCCTCCTTCTTCAGAGCCTCTCGTAGTTCTTGTTATCGATTTTATGCTGTAATCGAAGTACTGATCAAAAACCATATCCACACGATTGTATATATCAAAGTCATCTTTAAGTTCATGAAGCAAGAATCCTGCGTAACCTGCAAAAGTTTTGTTGCTTTTCTTTGGCCTATTCTTTCGTATCATAACAGAAGCATCTATGATCAAAGTTATATTTCCTTTATCCATGAATATAGCACTGTTTTCAGGCTGTGTATGTGCATCTATGACTTCTACCAGACCATCAACTAGTTGAGCCTTTGCTGCAAATCGTACTGCACCAGTTGTTGGACTTGTCAGCGCAGGAGGAGGCAACTCAACTTCATACACCAGCAGTTCTTTCACCTCGTTCACATTCCTCTGTTGTGCTGAGATGAACATATTAGTGACGATATCAAGTGACTTCTTATTCAATTTTATTGTATTGTCTCTTCGTTGTACTTTAAAAAAAGCCTATATTGTTCTGTTTAATAGGGTCATGTATCGGAGATGTTTTATCAATGAAAAAAGTTTTCAATAATATTTGCAGCAGCTGTATACCCAACTGCTCTATCTCGTATATCTGTTGACTGCATTTAGAAACCACCTTTGAAACCAAGCTGGTTATCTGAACATAGTCACTAAAAGGGTTTCCTGCCAGTTTCATTTCTTCCAGGAGATTGTCACGTTCTTCAGAAAACCGTTTCTGTAGTGGTTTCGATTCAGAGTGGTGGTTCAGGGTATCAAAATCAATGATAGTTTCACCGAATGACGTTTCAAAATTATGAATAAGTTGTGTGATAATTGGACCAGACACTAAGAATCTCTCTAGTGATCCTGATGTATTGAGGAGATCACTGATTCCCCCAGATCCCTTCAGCTCTTTGTTCTCTTGCTCATGGTTCTGATCTGTTGGCATAGCACCAAATGTTCGACCAGTTTTGTTGACAGAAAAAACACCTTTCATAAGCAGCTGAAACATTCCTGGATTGGTTCTTTCAATAAGAAAACGAGGTCGACATAGTGGGCTGTTTTAAACATTTCAAACACATTTGTCAAAGACCTTGCATGCATTGGCCTGACCACACTCACACATGTGTCCACGTTAATATCACCAACGTCCATGTTTGGGGTCTCAGCAAGAGCTCGAGCTACAGTGTCAGCAAAGTACTCCGAGAACTCAGCAGATTCAAACTGTTTGCTAGTTTTATTAACCGTGAGCCATATCTGGATGATGTGACTGATACCTTTATAGAGATGCAAATTTCAGAATGCGAGGAAGATCAAACTGATC
>JAAEPI010000662.1 GCA_024232835.1 Cytophagales bacterium | reverse complement strand
TAGATATCATAATTTGGTATCTTATCTTTAAATTCTTGATATTTGCACGGATATATTGGATTACCGAAGTGGATCTCGATAGATTTAGGGCGCGGAAATCTTGCACCCTTTGGCAAGGCTTCAAATGCCCCTTTTATAAACACGGGAAGAACCGGGACGTCGAGTTCAAAGGAAAGCATACCAATTCCGGGTTTGAACTTCATCAGATTTCCATTTGGAGATCTAGTACCCTGTCCCATAAGTTTTTCGGCTAGATTTGGCAATTTATGTTACTGCTAGTTTTTCAAATAGTTTATTTCGAAACTCAGTAAACAGTATGGTAAGTCTGGTCTTGGTTTCTTTGATCTTCAGAATTACTTTCTCATCCCTCTGAGCTTTGGTAGCTCCTTTTGGACCCTTTAGATCTTTGAAACTATCAGCTTTTATTTCCCTTATGACGTTCTCACAAAATTCACATTTATCCACCATGCTCTTGTGCAAATTAGACCAGAAATTATTTTTTACTTTGCTCCAATAATTATTAACAAGATTGTTCATTAAGTGCAGTTGCTTCTCAAAAAACTTGAAACTAAGCCCTGTACTTTCTGATTCAATCCACTTTGTTAATCTGCGTACTACTTTTTCTTGCAAGCCATCACCCGTGTAACTCCATTCAAATGGATGAGAAAACTCGGTATTGTAAGTGTTGGTAAAATCAAGTATCGCTTCCCTGCAAGCAGTTACCGAGGAAAAGCTTTCATCTTTTAATGCCTTCTGTTGGAGTATGCCAAACCAGATTTCAATTTGGTTCAGCCAGGAGCCGTGAAAAGGTAAGAAGTGGAAAACAATTCTTTTGTCAGTAGACTCTAACCATTGTCTCCTCTCAATAGTGGTATTAAGTTCTGGAATTTCAACATTACATAGTCTCGCAATCTCCTGACAAAACTTTTCTGTTGAATGAGAAGAGTAATTGTCCAATATGTAATGTAGTGTTTCAGTGGAATCGTACATGGAAATATGTTTTTTTAAGGATTGTATAATTGTAATAGTCGTGTGGTCTTCAATGCAATCAGTAAAAATTTTTCCATTAGATACCTGCAAAATGGAAAAAACCGATATGGTCCCGTGTCTTTTATACTCAAACTCTCTTAACTCCGGTTTGTTGCCTTCCGCACACAACTTGGGCGCTATTCTTTCAAGAACTTGTAATCCAGTACATTCATCCAGACAAAACAAATATTCTGGGGGATTTAAATAAAGGTAAATAATCTTTTCCATCTTCTCAAAAAAATGAGGGTCGGTAATATGTAGAAAATATTTCCATCTATATGGTTTCAAAGGATGGGACAGTAAGCAGCGGTGGATAGAGGACCGGCTCATTGGAATTTGTATTATCTCTGGATGATTATTAAGATATTTTTCAGCCCAGCGTATAGACCAACGGGAACACCCCGGCAGGGGATTGTGCTGGCAATAGAAAGCCGTAAGCCTTATCTTTGCTTCAATTGGGATGCAAAGAGGTCTGCCGCTACGCGGTCTGTCTTCTACGCTTTCTCCGACAGCTAAACGGTCATTCCAATTAGTAACAGTTTGCGGATGGCACCTCAGTGTGGTTGCTATAAAAGGAACAGAATAAGAGGCTTCGAGGAGTGTCCAAATTTGAATTCGCTGAAAAACCCTTGGTCTAAAAGTCCGAGTCGTAATGTTGCTTCTCTGCTCCAAAGAGGTTCGACAAGCTTGGCTTTTTAAGACACTGAAGAGTTTTTTTTTACGTCACTCATACAATCTGATATCTGTTTTTTTATTTTACTCAGGCCCAATTTTTCAATATGATTGCGTATGCTTCGGGGTGATAAATCTAATCTCACACGCTCCTTCAGACTATTGGATAATGATACTCCAGATACTTTCTTTTCATTTGATACGTCTAGAATAAACTGTAGAATTAGCTCTGACTTTATATCCTGCGTGAACCGATAGTGTTGC
>JAAEPI010000661.1 GCA_024232835.1 Cytophagales bacterium | reverse complement strand
TCATTGGAATATCATGGGGATATCATGGGGATATCATGGGGATATCATGGGGATATCATGGGGATATCATGGGGATATCACGGGGACATAACAAGGATATCAATGGGATATCATTGGGATATCATAGGATATCATGGGGATATGTATTTCACTAGGATATCCTGGAGATATTTTGGATATGAAGTAGTCAGATGTTCTCCCTTTGAATATTGAGCTTCAACTGGGGAACTGGCCTAATACACAAATCTCTTTTATATCTTATCTGACCAATAAGAAGCCAGTATTTTGCCTTTTAAATACTAGCTTCTGATTGGTCAATCAGGACAAATACATGCTTCTTATTAGTTAACTGTGGCTATAAATATAAGTAATGGCCAAAAAATGCTTTGTTGACAGCTGACCCCCCACCTGAAACCACTTGCCAAATAGCTACTGACAGACAAACCAAAATTCCATCGAGACTCTGAAGATCAAGATAGAGTTGACAGAGGATTGTGATAGTGATAGAAAAACGAACATTACCAGAAATCTCTCAGACTAGTGGATTCAAGATTAATAATGAATGGTTACACATTTGATATTCATATCAATTGCTGCTTTGTCCTTGATGCCCAAGCAGACGTTAGATTCAAGTACGATTTATTAGAAGTTGGACCCCTGAACATGATACGTTTTGATGTTGTGAATAAAGTCAGAGCAGCAGTCAGAAGTATATCTTCTTCTCCCGTTCCTTTGAATTGGTGGACAGAGTTCTCTTCTTGGCAAGACTTTAGAGCTCTTCTTCGCACAGGAAGTAGATTATCCATGCACACTGTAGTTGAAAATTTGAACCACAAATTTGAGGCAATAGAGATTGCAGATGCCTATGTTGAAACCATTGATGAAAATGGGAATATTGAGATTGAGCTTTCTGAAAGTACTGATGAATTATTGCAAGCATTTACAATAAGAGTGAAGAGGAAGAAATTGTGAAGTTTGAAAGATGTTGCTGCCTATAATGTTGCACAATACCTAAGCTGTCACAGTGATGTAAAGGACCTACAAGTACCAATCTCTCTGAAGAAACTAGTTGAACCTTTCGTTATGACATTCTCTGGAGATTATATTTTCGATTTGAATGAAACTGAAATAAAACAATTGTACAATATTGTATAGATTTGCATCCCTTCGCCCCTGTAGTGCGTCTCGCAATTTTTAACCTTAACAGAGGTTTAATGTAACAGTGAGTTAGGCCTTAGAACAAGGCCTAAGTCACTATCTTTAAGGACTTAGGTCTTATTATAAGGACTAGAATAATTTGGGTATTA
>JAAEPI010000660.1 GCA_024232835.1 Cytophagales bacterium | reverse complement strand
TGGTTTGATTTGCTAGATTGAAATGGGATGACTAATCGAGGGTACGGGTAGCCAGTCGTCGCGTTTGAACAACTGTGGCGTCAACTCAAGATCGATTAAATTCGTTTCAACACGATGTCAATTCGTTTCGAACTTTTTTGTGTTTGACTGGTTGTTGCACCTCGTTTTTACACAGCAAAATCTGCGTTCAACCGACCTCTCGGATCCCACCTCCTAACCGCAAAACCCGCTTACACGTATGTATGCTCTCCTGTAGTACCACATTCACTAAGTGGTGGACAACTCTCTATATTTGATTGTTTTGTTGTTTTTACTATACATTCGCTTGGCTTGATCTGTTCTTGACTGCACCCAGGATCATAAACTTTTGTTCTCTTCTTCTTGGGACTCTTGGAAGGTGATTCTGGATCAGGATCTAATCGCTTTTGACAAACTAATGGGGCATAATCAATTCTCCATTTTCTCAGTGCAATGATTTCTGAAACAGACTTGGTTCTGAAAAGTTTTGAGAGCCATGTCGTGTAGCAAGTTCCCAGCATTGGTATTTCACTGTCGATTCTTGTGCTTCAACATGAACTTTACAGTGGCTGGATCCATCTTGAAATGCAAAGTTGGGAACTTTGCACACTCGTTGTCTTCTCCAGGAGTTGGCTGTGCCAGTACAAATGAATGAGCGCCAGGGCAACGGTTGAGAGATAAATCCTCTGATGATACTGCATCACATTCCCTGTTGACATACGACACGTGATGTGTCACTGCTTCAGTGTTGTAGCTTTTCCGAATATCAATGATAATATCTTCAATTATTGTGCACCATTGAAATGGAGTTCTTCCATAAACCATCATGTCAATAGACGATGTATAGCGAACTCCTTCGCTTCATTTGAAAGAGATTTGTGCCTTCTGTTTCGTGTTGGTTTTAGGAGTGTCTCCACCTTTGCGTCATTGGTAGAGCGAATTATCATGGCAATCATTGGGAAGGCATTTCCATTTGGTAGAAATGGTTGAAAAAGTGCGTGCCAGTGATGTTATTTGGCATTGAAAATGATTCTGATTGGAAGTCCATGTCATACTTTGTTTCTTGCCTTTCGTGACCAATAGTAAAATATTTTTGCTCTTAGGTAATGACTTTACCAGACAGATTTCCAGATAATGCAATAATTGGTTGTTTATATTCCATACTGAATGCCTTTGTATCCTCCAATGAGACGTTTCGGATTTCATCACAGCGAATTGGTTTCAATTCAATAAATTCTTTACGTTTGACTCCACCACTACCAGTTGGGCAGTTGGTGTTTATTTCGTTCAGAAGTTGTCCGCTTCCAAAAGGAACGGAGACAAAGGAGAGAAAAGGTACCAAAACAACCATCCTTATAAAACAAAGTTCTCTACAAGGCATACGTGTAAACTACAGGTTAAAGGAATAAAGGTGTGATGTTTATATTCAACAAAATGATCAGTTTTCAAGAAAGAAACTGCAACTTGGTACAAGAATTTTGAAACAAATGGAAAAGCTAATAAGTAAACTTTGCATACGTACATAGTATAGCAAAGAGCGTTCAACCTTTTTATGTGAATCCGAAGTCAATTTTAGGAACAGTGATACCTCTTACGTTAAAGTACCTAGGTATGTCCAGTCCGCGAGAGTTTTAGATACGGCCAACACTCGGTTAATGCAGAACGGGGCTGGACAAACGGCCCAG
>JAAEPI010000659.1 GCA_024232835.1 Cytophagales bacterium | reverse complement strand
TCTTGATATTCAAGATCTTCGGTCACAAATGAATGAAGGAACCTTGAGCGCTGAAAATTGCTATCAGACCTTCCAAGTGATGGGGATAGAGTATGGAGAGGGATTTCGGGGTATCCGGGAAATCTACCAGGGAAAAAATCAAATTCTTGCAAAGCTAAGCCTTCCTTCTTTCGCTCAAGATGCAAAAGACGATTATGTTTTGCATCCGTGTTTAATGGACTCAGCGCTTCAATCCTCTATTGGACTGATAATTATAAATAGTGCTCTGCCGGATGGTAGTGAAACAACACCGTCCATTAGCAGATGGCCACAGAGACTATCCTTGCCTATTGCCTTAGAATCTCTGGAAATATTGGCTCCTTGCACACCAGAGATGTATGCATGGGTACGTTACTTAGACGGCAGTACACTTTTCGATAAAGTCCAAAAACCGGATATTGATCTTTGTGACAAACAGGGGAATATCTGTGTCAAAATGAGAGGGGTTGAGTATAAGAACGAGGCGCTTGATTTCATTACACAAAAAGAGGGTAGTACATCCTTGATTACTCCCCCTGTACCTATAAAACTTTCGTATATTGAAAACAGAGAAAAATCCTTTTCAGAAGAATACCTGGAAAAACCTGCTGATATCTCATTAGTTACTACCCGTACTGATTCTTTAGAAAACGGTTCTTCCTTCAAAAGAAACAAGGGAGCACCTTCAATTGTCCTCTCAAATTCTGCATTTGAAACTTCAGACCGGGAAAAAAGAAACTCTGTCCCTTCCTCTGTGAGTTTATTTGATTGTGGAAAAGGGATCTATTTAATTCAAATCTCAGAATCAGAAACGAAAAATACTCTTTCTGAAAGCATGATTCAAGAATTATTACAAGCCCTCAGAAAGATTCTGGAAGTAGAAGAAGCCAAGGTCCTAATTCTTGCGGGTACAGATCAATGCTTTCTTGCTGGAGGAAGAGGGCAACAAAATGAAGCAATCAAACAAAAACTCCATCAGGAAATTGTATCTTTTCCTCTCCCTGTAATCGCTGCCATGAAAGGTGATGCTATTGGCGTTGGTTTTCTAGTAGGGGCACTCTGTGATTTCATGATTTGTAGTCAGGAAAGAGAGTATTATTATACTTGCTTAGAGAAGGATATTTTCCCAACCGAAGAGGAAGAATCGTTTATGATAGAGCGATTTGGAGATGTCCAGGCGAGTGAATTCTTATACTCAGCAACCGTTTCCACCGGTAAACAGCTACATGAAAAAGGATGGAGTTGTCAGATTCTTCCAAAGGAGCAAGTAGACACTTGTGCACAAAAGCTGGCAAGTACATTAGCAGAAATGCCACAAGAATCGTTACGTCTGTTAAAACAACACTTATCTCGCAGCATTCTCAAATGCATCACAAAGTTAAAGACTGTTGACCACCATTTGCTGGTCAAAGAATCTCAAAAGAAGCAGAACAGACCGAATACTACTGCTCAAAAGTCCGGAATTGGCTCTCATTCAAAACAAAACGCATTGGAGTTCAGCGTGACCGCGCAACTTTTTCAAATGTCATATTATCGGTGAGCTGATGATACGCAGAGAATCGGACCCATCGAACCTTCGATTGAAGGACCGCTCTGCAACCTCATCAGACCCATCAGACAT
>JAAEPI010000658.1 GCA_024232835.1 Cytophagales bacterium | reverse complement strand
CAGCAAACTAACTGCCTGTGTTCCTTGGGGACCACTAATTTACCTCTTTCTGTACCATTGGAAAAATATAAGACACCTTCATCCAAATAATAACCCAACAACTTTTCCTTGAGGACATGTTTTGGACTATTTTTCAACAGTTCGATAATAGGACTCAATTCATCATCTCTCTCTTGAGATTTCTGAATTTCAACATTCTTTGGGGACACCCATGCATCAAGTTGGTGCTCATGCACATCTTTTCTCGCTAATATTTCCTTGGGGATATTTTCCAGAACTTCCAATGGGGACAAACTTGAATCATGTTTACGCGCGCAATCCGAAGGAGTTTCCAGTGGTACTTGGGGAACTGTTTCGGCTTGTTTTTGTCTAGCCTTGGAACGGGTTACAATTTCAGTCAATTGCCAATTGGCAAAACACAATTGGAACAATGCGCCGGCTTGCGTATAGCAGACTACTGCATCACATTTGATTAATTTGGACTGTGCCAATTCGCTTTCTTCAGCGTTGGCATATCTATGGGACAAGGCGTCAGCTACGGCATTTGAGGACCCTTTTCTATAAACCCAATTAATACAGTATTGGTCTAACATTAGAATCCATCTTTG
>JAAEPI010000657.1 GCA_024232835.1 Cytophagales bacterium | reverse complement strand
CTTTTAACTTGAACAGGAGAAAACATAGGATCATCATTATCAGTGGGATTATCCACATACCATTATTAAAGAAATTCTCGGTCACATTTTTCACCTCCTCCTAATTTTGATTTCTGATGGATTTACTCTACAACCCCCTGTAAGGTCTTTTCCAAGTTGGCAGCACCGTTATTTAGCACTTCTTGGACAACGCCAGAAAACATCCCGCTCATCATTCCCAAATTCATGGCAGCGATTTCAACTCGTCCGTCAGATGTTTCATAAATGCCGACTCCCATCGGCATCATTACTGACATTGATTTGTTGCTATCATCTTTGAGAATATCGTATCCCCCCTGCGGATTGCAGAAATATATTATCTTTACCTTTGTCGTGTCAGAAAGCCCTGACTCTTGATATTCCTTTTGTAAATCTCTAATGTCGGGGATTTGCCAGCCGTTTTTAGGTGCTGCTTCTGCTACAGCTGATACGGTCTCATCAAAGCCCAGTTTGCTTTGGTAGACCTTGAACATCATTTGCTGCATCAAATTAGCTTGAGCGATTTTGTCGGCCAACTCTTTGAGCTTGTCCTGTTCCTCGATGGCTCTCTTGATAAATTCGATCACGTCATCCACGGTGACATCCTTGAGCATGTCGGTCATCATCTTTGGCATGAATTCATAGATGTCTATGCCTTCCATCATCTTTGGCATCATGTTAATCATCATCTGTTCACGCTTCTCTTTGCTGATGCTCTTGATCATCATGTCCATCATTGCGTCCATAAAGCCCATTTTAAATCCCTCCTATGAGATTTAACCTAAGGTTTGTTTTAATTTTAGATACAACAAACAAGCCCAAATAATGCCAGCTGATTTTTTCAGCCCCTTTCTTCTTCGGAGGTCTCCGAGACTTCAGCTCTGG
>JAAEPI010000656.1 GCA_024232835.1 Cytophagales bacterium | reverse complement strand
TAGAAGCAGAGCAAGAAGCAGCAAATAAGATTGCCTGTTCCTTGGGTGGTTTGCCCCTGGCTATTGAAATTGCAGGTGCCTATCTAAGCTACATTAAAGGCTGTACTTTTCAAGACTATCAAGCAATTTTGAAAGAAAATTTACAGGAAGCTATGAAGGGGGAACTACTTTCCAGCTTCACTGAACATGAAGAAAATCTTTTTCTCACATTACAGATCAGTAAACCAGTCTTAGACCAAGCCCCATTACTAAATGACATTCTTGATCTTCTGGCTTGGAGTGCTAATTCTTTTATGGGGATTTCTCTAATGACGGCCATTTTAGATAAAAAGGAATCGGAGTTGTATCATCCATTGAATCTTGGAGTGTCTTTGCGCCTGCTGCAAAAAACCCAAGATGGAGAATGTTACGATATTCATCGCTTGCTCCGCCTAGTCCGGCAGGGGCGATTTCCTATTGCTGATAAATCAAAATGGATAACCAATGTTTGTCAAAACCTTGGAGATTGGTTTGAAAATCGCAGTAAACACTTTGCAGATTTAACGGCCTTTGAAACGGAAATTAATCATTTAAAACAATGGTTGAATCATGTAAAACCTTATTCTTCTACTCATGCTGCCCGTTTAGCATGGCTTCAGTCTTACCCCCCATTTCAGTTGAGAAAGTATCATGAATCGTCCCAATTGATTCAAATGGCCTTATCTTTTCTTGAAAACACCCCAGAATCAGATATAGAATTAAAAGCCAATATCTTAAACAAACT
>JAAEPI010000655.1 GCA_024232835.1 Cytophagales bacterium | reverse complement strand
GTGTGTGCAGCCAGAAGTGGTCAACAGAGACGTTCTAAACCCAAGTTGTCCCCACTGCCCTTAGTAGAAGAACCGATGGATCGAGTAGGTATGGACGTACTGAAACTCCCCATGAGCGCGAATGGGAATAACCACGTTCTTGTCCTCCAGGATTACATGACTAAATATTTATTTGCGTACCCGGTGCTGAACGAAACAGCCGAAGAAATCGGCAAGTTGCTAGTGTCTCGATTTTTTGCCAATTTCGGTCTCCCCAAGGAATTATTAACAGATCGAGGGTCCGCATTTATTTCTAATCTGTTCCACAAGTTGGAGGAATTATACAAAATCAAACATTTGTTTACCACGAGTTGTCATCCCCAGACTGACGGAATGGTAGAGCGAGCTAATAAAACAATTATAAACTCATTAGCTAAGTTGCTTGCTGAGTACGGTGGTGAATGGGAAGATCTTCTTGGTCCTTTTGCATTGTCTTATAATATTACACCACACGTGTCCACTGGAGTTGAACCCTACTTAGCTATGTTTGGTCGAGAAGGTAGATGCCCATCCTCACTGATTTTCTCCAAAAAACGACAATATTCCACATATTCATTGGATGAATGGATTGACCAATTGCCCTTGAATTTGAAAAAGATTTGGGGATTAGTCCATCATAATAATAAGAAAGCCCAGGTCCTCTTTGCACACCAGTATGATAAGAAACGAAAAAACCATGTTTTGAAAGTAGGAGATCGAGTCCTCTGGTTCTGTCCCCAAGATTTGAAGGGAGATTTGAGAAAATTTGCGATGCCATTCATGGGCCCTTATTTGATCACAAGTTGGTCCGAGTTCCACATGGCAAAAATAAAATTAGAGAGTGACGACCAGTCCGAGCCCATACATGTAAATGTGGACCAATTAAGTTTGTGTTACCCGGAATTTGCTCCCAAAACCACGTTAGATTTCTCTAGGATTAAG
>JAAEPI010000654.1 GCA_024232835.1 Cytophagales bacterium | reverse complement strand
CCCACAATGGCAATATCTGTTGAATCAACAATTTCCGACTCTGATTGAGATAATTTCAATAGATTTCCAGAATCAAGAATGTTGAAGGCGTCTGCCCCCTCCTTGTATCCTAAAAATTTAGACTGTCTTACGGGACCTACAACCACAGCTTCTTCCTGAGAAATACCGAGAGCTGAAACAAGGTACTCTATTACTTTTCCTACCGTAGTACATTGAAAGAAAAAAGCAGGCTCTAATGAGGCTTCAAACTTTTCGACAATTTGATTCTGTAATTTCAACAAATCGGCAGAATCCAGGCCCATCTCCATCAATGGGCGATCCATATCAAAACCATTCTTGCTCTCTCCCAGAAGGGCCTTAACTTTATCTTGAAGAAACTTCGCAATCTCAGCCTGTGAAAGTTTTTTGGAAGAGAGAAAAGACTCTACAGAGGTTTTTCTGTCTCCTTCACTATCTCCATGAACTCTTTTAAGGGCTGATGGTTCCCTCTGTGCAATATCATAGCGAATCAAGACACCAAAGCCCTCATTTGCGGTGTCTTTAAGACGATACCCTTTCAGTGCTCTTTCAATAGTAGCGCCGTGAAATTCATGAAAAGATAGTATGGGATCTTCGATTTTCCCCTGTTTATCCCGGTATTGAATATATTGCCGAAACGTGAGAGCGCCAGAAGAATCATAATCCTTACATAAAGTCGCACCCAGCACAGATTTGACTCCGTTCATTGCGGTGCATCTTTGAAGCATGAACTCTAAAAGTTGATCACCGAGGTTTTGATTTTGGGCCTCAGGATGAATGTTGATACCTAAGAGCTGGACAACTTCTCCCTCATCATTGTGGAGGCGGTGTACGGTTGACGAAGTTTCACCATCAAGTTTTTCCGCGCTTTCAATCCTTTGACTGTAGATCACACCCAGAACCTCCCCTCCCATTTCTAAAACAAACTGCCCTTGAGGGTATTT
>JAAEPI010000653.1 GCA_024232835.1 Cytophagales bacterium | reverse complement strand
TAATGAAAGCGGCGTAGTAAAAAGGATATCATAGATTTGTCCTCCCAGGTACAAAGTTTCCGTTGCTCGAATCCTCTACGATCCCCTTTACCGATGAGTCTCTACTGAAATTTGACTGCAAAAGACGAGAAATGTGCGGATTATCCATCTGGGTAGATGTGTCGTAACCAATTCTGGCTTGGTCAATTTCACCCTGAATTGGCTCAAGAAAACCGACCAACAAACAACCACCATTGAAATACCATGGAAAAGTGAGAATGAAGTACGAGCCTTTGAGGTGGCACTGAATTTCGCAGGAATTGAATATTATGATGATGATGATTTGTCGTTTCATCTAAAACGAAACAAAGAAGATAATTCGCCCAAACTTCACATCCATCGAAAAACAACTTTCCTGGAGCTCCCAATTTGAACTTCTCGTCTCACGTTCTTTTTGCCGCAAGGAGGGTGGTCAAGTCTTCTCTTGCAAAGGAAGTGGACTGTTCTTATGCATTTGGCATGTGTATTTTGATTTTTTCGCCGCCCCC
>JAAEPI010000652.1 GCA_024232835.1 Cytophagales bacterium | reverse complement strand
GTGGGCCTGCTTAACCCAATCTTCCCACTCCTCCTGCGGGGTGTTCTGGATTTTTGCCGTCTGCGCGCGAACCCATTCAACTATTTGCTGATAACTCTTGTCTGAGCATGATAACGATTGGTCCCAGCTCGACAGCAACGCTTGCATGAGACACGAACGAATTCGATCCAGCCACTGCAGCGTCAGTCCAGGTAAAGCACACTGAACGAGTTCTCGCGTTTCGTGCAAAAAGGTATCAATCGGCGTAAACATATTCCATTTTCTTCCAACGAGCCTCCTTTCTGCTATTTCCTTAGACATCTCTTGCTGGAAGCTAGGACGGAGCTCGCCAATTAATTCTTCGTACATAGGTTTGTTAGTTATTCCCCTAGCACCCATCCAAGAGCACGCGTGCTCTTTGATAGAACCCTCAAGGTGCATTAAAAGCCAATTAACTCTGTCTTTAGCCGGAACTTGGTACATTTTGCACGCCAATTGACACTCGTATTCAAAAGTGTCGAAACTGCTGTCTTTGTGCAGTCCGAAACGGCGACACCATTGGTGGGGCGGCCTTTATTTATTCTGATTATTCCTGTTATGATTCTGTCCGTTATTTCTGTTCTGGCCGTTATTTTGGTACCGACCTTGCCCCTCATTATTTTCGATCCTGTATAAGTCTCCCCCTTCATCATCCAAAAAGAGATTTTCTTGAAAACCCTGTTCTTCATACTGTAATGGAAATGGTGGGTTTTGATTAGGGTTTGGACCAAATTGACCATTTTGGTTTG
>JAAEPI010000651.1 GCA_024232835.1 Cytophagales bacterium | reverse complement strand
AGGATGGAGAGATGCTGCTGCATCCCCAGACTATGCGGAAAATTTATGGAAAAGTGTCCGACTCCACCAAAATTATTCAATAGCATTAGAGATGGCAAATGCTGTAATGGCACCTGAACAAGCAAATGATTTTGGAATTAATGCAGGCATGAAAGATTTAAATGGTCCAACTGAATGGGTCACCATTAAGCCTAGCCAAGGTGAATATTATTCACATGTTACTCAATTATATAACTCGCAATTAAGCAATAACCCCATTGATGTGTCTTGGATTTGGCAAGATTCATCAGGAAACTATTTTATGACCTTGACTTATAACCAGGTTAAAAGACAGTGTGAACCACTTAAGCCAGAAGCAGAACGCAAGTATTGTAATTTAACTGGAAGAAACAGTTGGGAGCCAAATACTCCTTAAGGCTTTTCCAGAATTTTAATGATCCCGTTCATTCTGGAAAAGCCCCTAGCCAATCCCGAAAGCACCCTTGAATTGGGATCTCTATTTTTCAGGATTGGTCT
>JAAEPI010000650.1 GCA_024232835.1 Cytophagales bacterium | reverse complement strand
TAATGAAATAACCGCCCTTACATACCCTGAGGTAGGTGATTTTTTGCGCACATATGTTGGCGGCAATAAGTCATTGCCTTACGCAGAAATGTTTGAAAAAGTGGGTGTCAGTTATAATGCCGAGGAAAAATACTCGGAAATTGATATGGGTGTTTCAAATCCAATGCTTGGAGTGAACCAAGAAACCGGTAAGCTATTCATGGCCAATGAAGGCGCGTTTAATGATTTCAGCAGAGCTATTGGCTTCAAAGAAGGGGATCAACTATTACAGATTAACGATAACGACATCCCTCCATTAGGACCTGAATTTGGCGCTTTTTTTGGAGCACGACATGCTGAACTGATTGTAGGTAATACATTTTCCTATACAGTTCTTAGAGAAGGTGAAGAAGTGAAATTAGAAGCTGAAGTCGTTGAGATCGAGAAGTCACGACTACATCAGGTGGCGTTTGATGAAGGAGCTTCTGAAAAACAATTGGCTCTTCGACAGGCTTGGCTGAAGCCAGCTGAATAGGACACATTGACTCCAATGGATGATCCATTGGAGTCAATCATTTTACCCTATTTAAAACACTTTCTGAGCTCATTACCTACAAAGGATGTGGTTTTCAGTTTAGTTAATTTTTTTAATTAGTCAGGCAATGGCAAGATTAGATTAAGCTTTTTTAATCAGTTCGTTATATAAATCTAAATTAGCATGAGCTTGGATGAATTCGGTTTGTCCTTCCTTTATCATTAAATCCTTGTTAATTAATCGCTGATATGTTTTGCAAGAATTAAGGTACTTATTAGCAACTGAAGGTGTTATAGGTAGATCAAGAAATGACATTAATTTGCTCAGATTATTATTTTGGTTCAAATCACTTGCGGCAAAGAAACTATTATAGTGAATAATGCAAACATCAATTTTATTATCAATTGCGTCCTTTGTTTTTGTTAGGGATTCATTCCATGATTCAACGGCTTTCTTATAATCTTTATCCTTATCCCAACCTTGATCAGCATCATTTTGAGCTCTTACATTCCAAGAAGATGCAACACTATAGATATCTCTTACAATAAAGATAAACTTCGTTCCTTCGTATATTTTGTTGATTTGATTGTACCTCTTGAATATTTTTGGTGTTTTATCTCCAATATATTTAGCAGTATCGAATTTTACAAGGGCATTTTCATATAGCAATTCAGTAGGGCCATTTGGGGAAATATTGGTATCCTGATCTTTGAAATTAAAAAATCTCTTTTTTTCAAATAATGCAAGAGTCAAATTTTTAGGCTTAGAATATAAAAATTTATATCTCTCAATACCTAGCACGATTTGACTGTGAGTATTAAGCAAATGCATCAGTGCGGTTGTTCCTGACCTTGGTGTTCCACATAAAAATAAATAGTTTTTCATAGACACATTATTTTCCATTTGAGCTCATGAAAAATGAAATTGAGTATGGATCAAACATCTTTCTATATGTTGAATAATCTATTCCAACGATTGGCAATCCTATATTTTAAAATAAGTTTCCTTATAATGATTCAAATATATTTCTAAATCAGAAGAAACTTATGCATCAACAATAACCTTCTTCGCCAGATACTCATCATACGTACTCAGTGTATCCATACATCCATCAGGTCTTAGTTCAAGAATTCTGTTCGCGATGGTTTGAGTGAATGTGTGGTCATGTGAACTGAAAAGAACCGTACCTGGAAAGTCTCTAAGCGAATTATTAAAGGCGGTAATTGATTCCAAATCCAGGTGGTTGGTAGGTTCATCTAGAATGAGTAGGTTGGCCCCTCGGAGCATCATTCTAGACAGCATGCAGCGTACTTTTTCTCCCCCTGAGAGTACATTACATTTCTTTAGAGTCTCTTGGCCAGAGAATAACATCTTGCCGAGAAACCCCCGTATATATACTTCATCTTTTTCTCCATCAGAATATTGACGTAACCAATCAATTAGATTCTCATCTGACTCGAAATATTTTGAATTTTCATTGGGCAAGTATGCATGGGTGATCGTCTGTCCAAATTTAAATGTGCCCACACTTGCCTGTTGTTCATTCATAAGAATTTGGAAGAAAGATGTAATAGCTGCGCTATCCTGACTCACCACGGCAATTTTATCACCCTTATTGACGAACAGATCCAAATCCTTAAACAGGAAAGAGCCGTCTACTTCTTTGCTGAGCTTTTGGGTTTCCAGAATTTGATCGCCAGCGGTTCTGTTTTGGTCAAAAATGATTGCTGGGTATTTTCTGTTAGATGGTTGGATATCATCGATATTGATTTTATCAAGCAATTTCTTTCTACTGGTAGCCTGCTTGGATTTGGACGCGTTTGCACTGAATCGTGCAATGAACTCTTGAAGTTCTTTCTTCTTATCCTCCGCTTTTTTGTTGGCTGATGATCGCTGACTTAAAGCCAATTGACTTGACTCGTACCAGAAAGTATAATTACCTGTAAAAACTTTGATAGCCCCAAAGTCAATATCTGCGACATGGGTGCAAACCGTATCCAAGAAGTGCCTATCGTGAGAAACAACAATTAGCGTATTCTTGAAGTCTAACAAATAATTCTCCAGCCACGAGACCGTGTGAATGTCCAAGTCGTTAGTTGGCTCATCAAGGAGTAAAATGTCGGGGTTGCCAAAAAGCGTTTGCGCAAGAAGTACACGAACTTTTTCACTTCCCGTTAGCTCGTTCAAAAGTTTGGTGTGATCTTCCTCCTTAATTCCTAATCCACTCAAGAGGATAGCTGCGTCTGACTCAGCGTTCCAACCATCCATATCCGCAAATATTGCTTCTAAATCTGAAGCACGATGGCCGTCATCCTCTGTGAAGTCAGGCTTTGCGTAGATTGCATCCTTTTCTTTCATAATATCCCAAAGCTGCTTATGGCCTTGAATTACTGTATCCAAAACCGGCACTTCGTCATACTCAAAGTGATCTTGTTTCAACACAGCCATTCGTTTACCAGGCTCAATCTTTACTGATCCGGAATTAGGATCAATTTCTCCTGAAAGAATTTTGAGGAAGGTGGATTTGCCCGCACCATTTGCTCCAATAATGCCATAGCAATTACCTGGTGTGAAATTAAGGTTAACTTCATCAAAGAGTACTCGCTTACCGTACTGGAGGGAAATACTTTGTGTTGAGATCATCGTACTAAAATTTGAGAGCGCGAATATAATGAGACGTTTGCTCATTTTTCATGTTGCATGTAAAAATCAATTAGTCTAGAGTTTGCTTCAATTTGCGAATAGCAAGATTTGTCATACATGCTTGTAGTTAACCTCACTACATTTGAACAATGGATGGGCGAATAAGGAAAGTGCTGGATTACATAGAGAGCCATTTAAACTCTTCACTTAAGCTCGAAGAATTGGCGAAAGTGGCATGCATGTCCGCGTCGCAATTCCATAGAACATTTAAAAGGGACACTGAACGCACACCGTTTGCATTCATCGAGGAAATCAAAATGAACCAGGCCTATCAACTGATAATTGCTGGCAATGTTAAAGTCCATGAATTAACTCAGCAACTGGGTTATGAAGACTATGAAACATTGTCAAGAGCTTTTAAAAAACATTTTTTATTGGCTCCTGATGATTTAAAGGCTATTGCGAACCGAATCAAAGAGGACATGGATGTCAACGAAGAAGGACTTATTATCAAAGCATTTGAAGTCGAAAGCGAGGATCAAATTATTGAATCATTAGAACCGGTCATTGCTGAATTCAAACAATTATTATATGACAAAGGCTATTCGGAAGAAGAAATTGAGAGTGCCAAAGCAATGGCAGTTCGGCCTAAAATGAGTCAGGATAATTCTGAAGTAAATCTGGTAAAGAATAAATTTGTTATAGCGGAAAATAATCAAATCTGGAAATCAATATTAGAAAGGAAATAGAATGGAAACGACTAGAATAATTCTAATTGTCGCATTATTGGTTGGCGTAGCTTTCCCAGCCTACGCAATAGCCTTTGGTCATAAGACTCGAGAACTCCTATTGAAAAACCCAGCTAAGAAAAACTATGTTTTTCGTCTAACATGCTTTCAGTTGATAGCATTGGCTTTGGTTACGATGTTGCCTATTTGGATAGGAAAATATGAACTTAATACTGTTGGACTGAATTTTATACTAAACCCGATTTGGGTGATAAGTCTATTTTTGATTTCGTTTCTTGGAATATGGGTATTAAGCCTGGCTAAACTCACACCAGACCAAGCGAAAAAAGCACAAACGAAAAGTGAAAGAGTCTTATTCTTAATGCCCACTACTAAGCCAGAATGCAAAATGATGATCTTCACATCGTTTGTAGCAGGAATTTGTGAGGAGATTATCTATCGAGGTTTTCTTCTATGGTTCTTGTTGAATTATTTGCCATTGTTACCTGCTATTGTGCTAACAAATCTTCCTTTTGCTCTTGCTCATCTAACCTCAACTGGTTTCAGAAATACAATTTGGGCATTTATTTTAGGATTGATTTTCACAGTAGCTTACTTGCTTACGGATTCGCTATGGCTATCCATTCTACTACACATTCTTATTGATGTATATGCTGCCATAATTGGTTACAAAATCAATCAAACTCTTAACAGTAGTAATCCCGAAGAATTCCAGAAAATTATTCTGAATATTCATTGAGTGAGTTTTCGTTAGATTTTGGTTACTACTCCCAATTAAATATCATAAAGCTCTTTGCCTTCTTCTTCTTTGAATTTCATCACCAAGTTCAATGCATCGGGTATTACATCACTACAGAAAATTAACATCGATCCTTTCTTGGCATTTGTTATGGCATGGGTGATGGCTTCATGCTCTGACGGAATAATCGTCACAGGTTTATCTGGATCAACACTCTTAATCCCTTCATGGATCATCTTGATTAACTCTTCTTCAGTTTTACCTCGTAGATGTTTGTCTTGTCGAATAATTATTTCATCGAACATCTCAGCCGCTACCTGACCAATTTCATGGTTGTCTTCAGGTCTTCTGTCACCAATACCCGCAATCATTCCTACCTTAGGTTTACCCTCCATCTTTTCAATCATTTGATGCAATGCTCTTAATCCAGCAGGGTTATGTGCATAATCCAACAGTACATTGAAGTTCTTGAATCTGAACATATTGAGCCTTCCTGGCGTCTGCGCAGGAGAGGGGATAAAGGACTCAATAGCTACCTTGATGTCTTCAATGGAAAATCCTCTGATGTAGGCCGTCAGCACTGCAGGGAGCACATTCTGAATCATGAAGATTGCTTTGCCATCAAAAGTTAACGGGACATTGATAGCTTTCGTCACTCTCATTTTCCACTCACCTTTACATATGGTGATATAGCCATTTTCATGAATAGCAGACAAACCATTAGCCTTCATATGTCTGACAATTCGGGTATTGTTTTCGTCTAAGGAGAAATATGCAATGTTGGATTTTACTCCTTTTCTCATTTCATATACCAGATCATCGTCAGCATTCAAAATGGCATAGCCTTCAGGGAAGACAGTTTCGGGTACGACCCCTTTTACTCTTGCAAGTTGCTCAATAGAATGGATGCCTTTCAATCCCAAATGATCTGCCGACACATTCGTTACAATGCCTATGTCACAATTCTTGAATCCCAATCCGGCGCGTAACAGTCCTCCTCGAGCAGATTCTAGCACTGCAAAATCGACAGTTGGGTCTTTTAGTACAAATTCAGCACTCGCTGGTCCAGTACAATCACCTGTCATCATAAGTCTATTTTGAATATAGACACCATCTGTTGTTGTATAACCGACTTTGTATCCTTTCATTCTTGCAATATGCGCAATCAACCGTGTTGTTGTGGTTTTGCCATTGGTTCCAGCGACAGCCACAATGGGAATCATAGAATTTACCCCAGGAGGATATAGCATGTCCACTACATGGCCAGCCACATTTCGTGGTAAACCTTCAGCTGGAGCGAGGTGCATTCTGAAACCAGGACCTGCGTTTACTTCGAGTACTGCACCTCCCGATTCGGGTAACGGAACACCAATATCGGTTGTCATGATATCTATTCCGCAGATGTCAAGGTCAATGATTTTAGCAATCCGCTCAGCCATGAAAATGTTATATGGGTGGACAATGTCTGTGACATCTTCTGCCGTACCACCAGTACTAAGATTGGCTGTATCCTTAAGATTCAATACTTCTCCTTTCTTCAAGATAGACTTGAGTGTTTTCTTGTTCTCTTTTAGAATACTCTTAGTGAGCTCATTTACATCAATCATGGTCAATACTTTTTCATGACCATAACCTCGTTTTGGATCTTGATTCACTTTGTCAATCAGTTCCTGGATTGTTGATTTGCCGTTTCCAACCACATGGGCTGGTGTACGCTTGGAGGCTGCTACAAGCTTGTAGTCAATAACTAATAGGCGATAGTCATCTCCAACGATGTATTTTTCAATAATCACTGATCTGGACACTTCCTTGGCGGCCTGAAAAGCTACTAGCGCATCTTCCCAATTCAAGACATTGGTAGTTATGCCACGTCCATGATTACCGCTAATTGGCTTCACCACTAGTGGGTAGCCGACATAAGCAACTGCTTCCTTGAGGCCTCTTTCGGTTCGTATTATTTCGCCTTTTGGGACGGGTACCTCAGCTTCTTCTAGTAGGTACTTTGTATCTTCTTTATCACAAGCTATTTCTACACCAATGTTGCTTGTAGTGCTCGCAACAGTCGCTTGTACTTTCTTTTGATTTACACCATAACCAAGCTGGCAAAGAGAGTATTTATTTAATCTTATCCATGGGATGCCTCTCCGTTCGGCTTCTTCAATTATCGATCCCGTGCTTGGTCCAAGTCGGTCACTTTCTCGGAGTTCACGCATTTCCTGAATATCTTTTTCCATGTCGTATTCAGTTCCATTGATCAGTGCCTCGGCAATTCGAACGGATGCTTTGGCAGCATACTTGCCAACACGCTCTTCCATATAGTTGAACACCACATTGTAAACACCTTCTTCTCCGTAACCACGTGTACGACCAAAACCACAGTCCATCCCAGCCAGTGTTTGTATTTCGAGTGCAATGTGTTCGATTACATGCCCCATCCATGTTCCTTCATTGACCCGTAGGAAGAATCCCCCAGCTTCACCTACAGAACATCTATGGGTTTGCATTGTAGGAAACATGGATTTTAATCGCCCAAGAAAGCCTTTGATTTTGTTAGTGGGACGTTGCTCCAGTTGCTCTATATCAAGAACCATTACGATTAATTTATGTCTATTTACGGACCAATAATTTGGCCCTCTCATTGCACGTATTTCTCGAATTTCCATAGACAGCTTTTTATTTTAGATAAATATTATGTGATTGACTTTAAATATAGATTCTTAACAAAATATTATTGACACTTTTGCAGCGTAATTTATTAGATCAAATAAACCTATTCAATGAATCGACCTAGAGGAACGCTTATCCCAATAGGAGGAAACGAAGATAAAGGCAGTGACGAATTCACCGGACTTGATTTTATTGAAGACGGAATTCTGGCGCATGTAGTGAGAGAAAGTGGGGGAGTTGCCTCAAAAATTATTGTGGTTCCTACGGCATCTAGTATTCCTGAAACGGTTGGAGAAAACTACTTGGAGGCTTTTGAAAAGCTTGGTTGTTTAAATGTAGAAGTAATTAGTATAACTAAATGCTCTCAATGTGATGATAATGAGGTCATTAAAAAATTTGATGCTGCTAATTGTGTAATGTTTTCAGGTGGTGATCAATCAAAAATTACAACCAAAATTGGTGGAACACCTATCCACACTCTTCTTGCAGATAAATTCAACAATCAGGATTTTGTTATCGCTGGAACCAGTGCCGGAGCAATGGCTATGACGAGTGAAATGATCGCTGGTGGTAGCAGTACAGAGGCCATGTTTAAAGGTGCTGTTAGAATGAAAAAGGGACTGGGATTGATTCCAGAGTTAATTGTAGATACACATTTTATCAGAAGAGGACGATTTGGCAGATTAGCAGAAGCTGTGGCCATTCATCCGCATTTGATGGGAGTTGGGCTTGGGGAGGATACAGGATTGATTATCAAGAATTGCAATGAATTTAAGGTAATTGGTTCGGGGATGGTAATCCTGATGGATGCTAGTAACTTGACTCATAATGCTCATGAAGAGCTTTATGAAGGTACACCTATGTCTATGTCTAATCTGACAACTCATATATTAGCTAACGGAGATCAGTTCACTTTAAATGATAAAAGAATTGTTGTGCTGCCATTGAATGCACACTTTGTTTAGTCTTTGTAGATAGAGACCTCATTAACTCCTTGATTGGTTCTTTTACCCCTGTACATTCCTTCAGTATTAAATTCTAATGCTACATTTCCAACTTTATCTATAGCAATGAGGCCCCCGTCTCCTCCGATTTTCAATAAGCGTTTTTGAATCACTTCATGACAAGCCGCTTTTAAGCATAGACCTTTGTATTCCATCAGACAAGAAACATCAAAGGCCACAACACCTCGGATGAAGAACTCTCCACTTCCAGTACATGAAACGGCGCATGTTTCATTGTTGGCATAGTTACCAGCACCAATTATTGGGCTGTCACCAACTCTACCATATTTTTTATTGGTCATGCCGCCAGTAGAGGTAGCCGCTGCAATATTGCCCATTTGGTCTAAGGCCACTGCTCCTACAGTACCAAATTTCTGTTCTTTCGTTTTTGAATGATCCAATTGAAATTTTCCAGTTCCCTTTATTTCTAACCATTGCTGATACCTGAATTCGTCATAGAAATATTCCTTTGATTGAAATTCACACCCTACTTCTCGAGCAAAATCCTCAGCCCCTTTCCCTAACAAAAAAACATGATCAGATTTGTCCATAACAAACCTCGCGAGTTGAATTGGATTTTTGATTCCAGCAATTGCAGATACGGCACCAGCATTCAAGGTTTGACCATCCATTATGGAGGCGTCCATTTCATGTGTCCCCTCGGAATTGAAAACCGAACCTTTACCAGCATTAAACAAAGGGGAATTTTCCAATTCACTCACAGCCCTTTGAACAGCATCAATGGAAGAAGCACCATTTTCTAGAAGCTGATAACCTGCATTTAAGGCATTTTCTAATGCATTCTTATAAGCGATTTCCTTCTCAGCAGTCATGCTACTTTTCAAGATAGTTCCGGCTCCACCATGGATGGCCAGTGAAAGGTTATTCATAGAAGTGTCGGGTAGTTATCAATAATCTAATGTTTACAAGATTTTGGCAAAAATACGTTGCATTTACAAAGACTCAGAATTAATATTACAGTCTATCAAAAGAAATAAAACAATGCTAAAAAAGATATTAATAGGAATCGGCATACTTATTCTGGCTTTTATACTCTACTCGGTATATGTTTTATTCATTGCAGACCCAGTCAGTCCGCTTACCAGTGGTAGTTACTCAGATCAGGGATTAGAGATTGAGGTTAGTTATTCTCAGCCATCTAAAAAAGGGCGATTAATTTTTGGCTCTGCAGAAGACGGAGCACTGCAGCCATATGGTGAATATTGGAGATTAGGGGCAAATGCAGCAACGGAAGTTACTTTTAGTAAAGCCATCACATTTGCAGGTGAGCCTTTGGATGCAGGAACGTATCGAATGTATGCAGTACCAGGAGCAGGCGAATTTAAAGTAGGCTTGAATAGCGAGTTGGATATTTTCTTTGGCATTGGCGAGCCAGATTACGATTTGGATGTGCTCACAGTTATGATCCCAGTTCAAAAAGTTGCTGAAGTGGAAACTCTGGCTTTTCAATTTAGTAGTGATTCCATCACCATAAATATGGATTTTGTTTGGGCAACCTCCCTAATTCGGATACCTATCACCATTCAATAACAGCTTACAGATATGAAGAAATGGGTATCAATAGCTCTAGCCGTTCTACTATTTCTTGGAGCAGCATGGTGGCTAATTGGTAAGATTCAATATCGGTTAAATGTTATGGACGTAGAGGAGTATGATCCCGTTTCTACACTTAGAGTTTCAGAGACTTTATTAACGCATTCGAAATTCCCGTTTATAGATGTCCACAATCACCAATGGACCATGCCGATCCAGAATCTAGATAAGTTGGTTGTGGAAATGGATTCATTAAATATGGCTGTGATGGTCAATCTTAGTGGATTTCGGGGAAATTATCTGGATTGGTCTCTTGATAATGTGAATGAAAAGTATTCCGACAGATTCGCACTCTTTTTAAATATCAATTTTGAGAAACTCGATGATGAAGGATGGCCAGAAGAGCCCATTCGAATGCTTGAAGAAGCTGTAGATCATGGAGTGAGGGGGCTAAAAGTATATAAAAGTCTTGGCCTAACAGATACCGATAATGATGGAAATAGAATTGCTATTGACGATACAAGACTAGATCCTGTTTGGGCCAAATGTGGAGAATTGGATATTCCTGTTCTTATTCATTCAGGAGAGCCAAGTTCATTTTGGAATCCAAAGAACAAAAACAATGAGCGTTGGCTAGAGTTAAAGCAGCACCCCGAACGCTATCGAAATCCTGATAAATATCCACCCTTCGAGGAACTAATGGCTGAGCAGCATAGCGTGTTCAGGAAGCATCCCAATACCAAGTTTATCAATGCGCACTTGGGTTGGTTTGGGAATGACTTAACAAGGTTAGGGGAGTTGTTCGATGAGTTACCTAATGTCTATACCGAACTGGGCGCAGTATTGGCAGAATTGGGACGACAGCCTAAATTTGCTCGTGCATGGATGATTCGATATCAGGATAGAGTAATGATGGGTAAGGACACCTACAAGAAAGAGGAATATTATACCTATTTTCGTGTGTTGGAGACAACCGATGAATACTTCGATTACTACAGAAAGCGACATGCACATTGGAAGATGTATGGATTGGATTTGCCAGATTCTGTTTTACGGAAAGTGTATTCTGCAAACGCAATGAAAGTAATTCCAAATCTTAAAATATCTATTAAATGAAAGTACTTCAGATTTCATTTTTGCTTCTTGTAGCGTTTTTATCGGACGCTCAGGGTAATCCTGATTCACTGGCAGTTACTGATGGCCCCTACATATTTATTGAGAATGACAAACTTATTGAAAAGTGGATTGTTAAATGGAGTTGTCAATCAGCGAAACCTCCCGATTGATGCTTATACCATCAATTTCGAGACTGAGCCATCAGCAATTCCGGCCGTTGAAAAACTAGTCGTACTCAGCGATATTCATGGTCAACTTGATTTATTTCAATCCATTTTGAAAGCTAATGAAATCGTCGATGAACAGCTTTTCTGGTCTTTTGGAGATGGACACATGGTAATTGTGGGTGATGTCTTTGATCGTGGGCCACAGGTGACCGAGTCATTTTGGTACATAATGAAATTGGATAAGCAAGCAAAGGAAGCTGGTGGACGAGTTCATGTCTTACTGGGCAACCATGAGTACATGCCATTGCAAAATGACCTGAGATATGTCCATGAAAAATATCTTCAGGCAGCTAGCAATTTTGATACAACCTATCCGGAGCTTTTCAGTAATCAGACGATTATAGGTAGATGGTTAAGGTCGAAGAGTACGATATTTAGAATAGGAAGGCGCATATTCGTTCATGGTGGTATTTCAGCTGAATTTCTTGATAGAGAATTGTCCCTGGAAACCGCAAACAACATTTATCGAGAAATCCTAGATATGACAAAGAAGGAAATGAGAGCAGATCCAAAATGCGATTATTTCTATGGGTCGCAATGTCCAATATGGCACAGAGGGTAT
>JAAEPI010000649.1 GCA_024232835.1 Cytophagales bacterium | reverse complement strand
GGATCGCCGCCTTGTCAAAGAGCAAGACTTCGATCTGCTCTTGCAGCAGTTTCGGCGAAAAATTATATGTGTGTATCCCATAGCACAGGTTGAATTTTCTGAACGCTTCGATTTCAAAATACGGGGAGTGCTTGTAATAAGGATGGTTGCCGTTCACCTCCTCAGTAATGCAAATGACGGGAATTTGATTCCGAATAACTTTTGGTAATGTTCCCAAACCACGATGTTGGATAACAAGATCGCTACTCGCAATATACTCTATCATTTCTTCCCTCGGCAGCCAATCTTTTGTGATCAGCCATTCATATTGCGGGAGTTGTTGACATTGAGCTAATTTGATAAATACTTTGAGGTTCAATGCGGGAGCTACTTTTTCAAGACATTTCACATAGTGCTCTAGAATGAATTTCTCTCGCGCACCAAAATACGAAAAAATCAGTTTTCCATTCCCAATTCCAAGTCTCTCTCTGACTTTTTGCCTCCGGGATGAAGACACCATGCTCCCTGAAGGAATAAACCCCGGATTATAGAT
>JAAEPI010000648.1 GCA_024232835.1 Cytophagales bacterium | reverse complement strand
GATGTCCAATGGGAGCAATTAATTCAGGTCCACATTTCCAACGAGTTATGCAAACGGCTTTGGAAGAAGTATTATACGAATGTGTATTACAATATATCGATGATACATTGGTATATACCTGTTCGGATAAGGTTGAAGAACATTTAAAAAACTTGGACAAATACTTCAACGCGCTACATCGGAAAAACATTAAACTTCATCCAAGCAAGGCAACTTTCTTCGCAACAGAATTAGTATGGGGAGGACGACTACTCAACCAACAAGGAGTTGGAATTGATCCTGCACGAGCAAAAGCATTATCGACCATAAGCACTCCAAGTACAGTTGGGCAGCTGATGGAATTCGTTTACGCAGCAGGATGGTGCCGTTCTAATATACCATGCTTCGCCGAAATCGCCGATCCATTATATAAGATTATACAAAAGGCATTGGCATCAAAGGCGAGACGAACGAAGAAGGCGGGAAATAAAATTGAACTCGATTCATGTGATACATGGATTGGAAAGGGACAAACGGCATTTGAAAACTTGAAGAAAAGTTTAGCCAACAGTGTAATTACCAACTATCATGACCCTGAAAAACAAATATCTGTCTTTGCAGATGCATCCGACAATTTTTGGGCAATGATTATCACACAATGTGATTTAGAATCATTTGACAAACCT